>JANNTN010000321.1:0-4082 GCA_031394445.1 Anatilimnocola sp. | reverse complement strand
GAAGACAAAAAAACATTCGCCCTGCTGCAGCGCGGCGAAACGAAAGGCATCTTCCAGCTCGAAAGCGGCGGCATCCGCGACCTTTTGCAGAAGATGAAGCCCGACCACTTCAGCGACATCATCGCCACCAACGCTCTGTATCGCCCCGGCCCGCTCGAAGGCGGCATGGTGCAGGAATATGTCGATGTAAAGCACGGCCGCAAAAAGCCCGAATACATCCACCCCATCTGCGAAAAAATCCTCTCCGAGACCAACGGCGTCATGGTCTATCAGGAGCAGGTGATGCGGATTCTCAGCGAGCTCGGCGGCATCGAGCTCGCCTCCGCCTACACCTGCATCAAAGCCATCAGCAAAAAGAAGGAAGAGCTGATCGCCAAAAACCGCGAGCAGTTCCTCATCGGTGCCGAAGCCAACGGCGTGACCAAGCAGCAAGCCCTCGACTTCTGGAACCTGATCATCAAGTTCGCGGGTTACGGCTTCAACAAATCGCACAGCACCGCCTACGCCCTCATCGCCTACATGACGGCGTACTTGAAGGCCCACTACCCGGTCGAGTTCATGGCTGCGCTCCTCTCTGGTGATATTCCCGGACGCAACTTCCAAAAGAAAGACTCGCTCGTCGAACATCTCGAAGATTGCGAGCGCATGAACATTGAAGTCGTCTCGCCCGACGTGAACAGCTCCGACGTCGATTTCTCCGTAGGTGAAGGCAAAATCTTCTTCGGCCTGGCCGCGATCAAAGGCTGCGGCGGCACCGCTGGCGAAGCGATCTCGACAGCGCGGAAGACCGGCGGCCCCTTCCGCGACCTCTTTGACTTCTGTGAACGCGTCGATACCAGCGGCGCGAGCCGGGCCACGATCGAAGCGCTGATCAAAAGCGGCGCGTTCGACAAGCTGGGAGCCAAACGCGCTCAAATCGACGCGGTGATCGATCGCGCCGTTCAGTCGGGCAGTTCTCTCGCCGCCGATCGCAAAAGCGGCCAGAAATCTCTCTTTGGCGGCGATGACGATGTTGCCAAACCCACCTCCTCGCTCCCCGACATCCCCGAATGGCCTGACCGCGAGCGAGCCCAAAAAGAAAAAGAGGTTCTCGGATACTACCTCACCAGCCACCCGCTCGACGAGCACAAACGCACCCTCGAAAAGTACCGCTCCCACACGACCGCCGACATTCCACAACTCAAGGACCGCGAAGAAGTCATCCTCGGCGGCATGATCTCGTCGCTAAAGTTCTCGACGACCAAGAACCCACAGCCCGGCAAACCTTCGAAGTACGTCATGTTCGACCTCGAAGACGTCGATGGCACGATCCGCAGCATCCTCTGGCCCGACGGCTTCGCCGAAATGGGCCCACTCGTGAAGGCCGACGCGATCCTCATGATTCGCGGCGTCATCGATCGCCGCGGCGGCGACGAAGCCAATCTGATCATCAACGAGCTGATCCCGCTCGACCAACTCGACTCACGCTACACTACCGGCATCGTCGTCCGCATCGACGAGCTCGAGCATCCCGCCGACATTATGGAAAAAGTCCGCGAAGTCTGCCGCTCCTCCCCCGGCAACAGCGAACTCCAACTCGCCGTCGTGCTCGAAGACAAGAGCCGCGTCATTCTCCGCTCGAACAAAGTCCGCCTTGAAATCACCCGCGAGCTCCAAGAACGCCTCGACAACCTCCTCGGCCTCGGCAATCTTCAATTGCTCACCACCCGCCCGAAACCGGCACAGAACACCGGCAACAACCGGCGGCAATTTCAACGCGCGGGGAGCTAAAATAAACGCCGATGAGCACTCGTGCCCAAAATGAACGAAAGTTTGAAAATTGGGAGGAGCTGCCTTCGGGTGGCCGGTGATATTGGCTGGATGTTCGGGGCCGATTGGGCTGGCTGGCTCGCTATCTCAAAGAAGTGGACGCCGACGAAGTTACGCTTCGCTTCTGGCAGGAGATCTACGACGATCAGGGGCGACTCGTTGAGATACACCAAAAATTTCCAGTCGGTACAGGCCATCGCAAAGCGTAAAATGAGATGATGCCAATTAGCAAACAAACCGTCGCCGACCGCCTCAGTGCCTATCTGCGGCACGAGATCTCGCTCGATCAGCTCGTCGATTGGGCCGAATGCGCGATCATGGATGGAGAATTCGACGAGCGTGATTTGCCAACGCTGCGCGATATCGTCGCCCGCCTCGGCGTCGCCGACATCCGCGCGTTCGGCCTCACATGGGAAGACTGCGAATCCATGCTGCGAAGCCTTGGTTATGCGGCCCGAATCGAAGTGACTGCGGTTTAAAAATCCCCGTCTTCCGCAACTGGAATCGGCTATAAGTCCTTGTTTGTCATGACTTTAGGATGATTCGGCAGCACCTATCGTGCGGCGAGGATCCCGGTCGATATAATATCAATCTAGCAGCCGAATGCTGGCCAAAACGGCCGGCAGCGGGGGAACCAATTGGAATGAGACGGCTTTGAGCATCACAGCCGCTTGTTCCCGGGGCGCAGATCCGAGTCATCGGATCGGAGCACTTTCAAGCTCTAGCCCGTCAGCTAACCTCGCAGGCGGATCCGGTGTGTAAGCCGGTTCCAGTTTGAAAGGGCATTCTCGTCCGAAGCTCGGACGATCCGGCCCAGTTTTCCGCAGGGCGTCTTTCGTTTTTGGCCTGAAGTGCAACTGTCTGGCTGTGCATCTCGACCGAACAGTCACAACACAGCAGAAAATTAGCCGCAGATAAACGCGGATAACCACGGATCAATCTCATCCGTGTCATCCGTGCAAATCCGTGGCTCATTCGCTTCAGCCGAAGGCAAAAGATCGCTCTGCGGCATTCGGAGGTCTGACATGAACGCATTTTTTTGGAAACTCGGTTTGCTGGTATCGATCGTCGGCTCAGGTTTGGCATTCGACGCCTGGCTGACAACCGCGGAGCGCCCGCAAGTCATGGAAGCCGCGCTTGCCCAACTACACGGCGACGGGAACGACACGATTCGCATCGAACAGATGCAGCAATCACGCGCGCTCCGTCGCCTCGCCATCGCCCTCTTCGTCGCGCTCGCCGCCTTGGAACTCGTGTTCCACGACCTTCGTCAGTGGCTCACTACGTCCGCGTCGAAGTGGGTCAACACAAAACCCGTGACAGGCGCGAAAGCCACCGCCACCCTCTGCCTGCTCGCCGCTTTGCCGCTAACCGCCGGCTGCTGGCGTCCCTTCGAACCCGTCGAGCTAGAAACCATCAGCCCCAACGAAGAAGCGTTTTTGCTGCCGCTCACCGACGACGTGAAGCGCCAAACTTCGACCAACAACGAGGAATACCTCAAGCAAAACCTCGTCTATACGAAGCAGGTGCGCATTCCGCAGCAATGGGTGCCAACGGGCTATGAATATGTGCGTCCCCACGGCAAGTGGCAAGCGGCGGCCCTCCTCGTGAAAGTCGATAAATCGCCAGTCACCCGCGAATGGACCGCCGACCCGAATAGCGGCACGTCAAACAAAAACGAAGCCATCTGGGTGATGACATCCGACCAGGTCGAGTTCTCCACCGGCTGGACCTGCACGGCGCGGATCGCCTCGCGCGACGACGCCGTGCGGTTTTTGCACAACTACCCCAATGGCTCGCTGAAAACCATGCTCGATACTGAGGTTCGCGGCAAGCTGCAAGCGACTTTCGGCCTCGAAGTGACCGACCAGCCCATGACGAAGCTGCGGCAGGAAGCCACGCCCCATATCCTCCTCACCACCAAAGAAGTCGTCGATTTCTTCAAAGAACGCGGCGTCACGATCACCAACCTCGGCATCACCGGCGGCTTCATTTACAAGGACAAATCGATCATGGACACGATGGTCCGCGTGTTTAACGCCGAGCAGGAAAAGGCGATCGCCACTGCCGGCTTTTCGGCCCAGGAAGAAACGAACAAGGCCGTGTTCGCGGAAGCCGAAGGCCGGGCCAAAGCACTGATTATGAGCAAGCAAGCGGAAGCGGACAGCATCAAGCTCGTCGCTGACGCCAAGTCATACGAGATCGACAAGGCGAAGATGGACAGCGAGATGTTTGTCACGCTTAAGCGGCTTGAAATCGAACGCGAGAAGCTC
>JANNTN010000693.1:0-2735 GCA_031394445.1 Anatilimnocola sp. | reverse complement strand
GGCGGTGCTGTAGCGCTCAATCGCTTGGCGCACGAGATCGATGGCTTGCACCACTTCCAACATGCGAACGTAGAACCGGTGCCAGCAGTCGCCGAGGATCGCTTCCTTCGGCACGGCTGGATAGACATGGTCCTTCGGGTAATGCCCCTTCCGCTCGCAGATCACCTCGAAAGCATAACCGTCGTACATTTCGGTGTAGCGCTCTTCGCCGTCGCGACGCAGATCGTAATCGACACCGCTACCGCGCAGGACCGGCCCGGTGCAGCCGTAGTCGAGAGCCATTTCGGGGGAGAGCAGACCGATGCCCGCCGTGCGCTTGATGAAGATCGAGTTCGTGGTGAGCAGGGCGTGATATTCCTGAATGATCGGCACAAACTGATCGAGAAACGCCGAGCACTTTTGCAGCCAGCCTTTGGGCAGATCGGCCGTCGCGCCGCCGGGCGTAAGATAGCTATACGTCAGGCGAGCGCCGCAGACTTCTTCGAACAGATCGAGAATGCGCTCACGTTCACGGAAGGCGTAGAGGAATGGGCTGAACGTGCCGAGATCGAGGCCATACGCCCCCATGCCGACGAGGTGGCTCGCGATCCGTTGCATCTCGGCGATGATCACGCGGAGGTGGCGGGCTTTGTCGGGAAACTGTTGGTTGATCAGCTTCTCGACGCACAGGGACAAGCCGAGTTTCATGCTCATCCCGGCCAGATAGTCCATCCGGTCGGTATAGGGAATCCACTGCCGCGGCGTCAGATTCTCGCCAATCTTCTCCGCACAACGATGCAGATAACCGATATGCGGCTCGGTTTGCGAGACGATTTCACCGTCGGTGCGCAGCACCAGTCGCAGCACGCCGTGCGTACTCGGATGCTGCGGTCCCATGTTGACGAGCATCTCGTCCGTGCGGACATCAAACTCCACTACACGGGGGTCATCAAGGGCAGTTGCCATAAGAATCAAAAATGACGAATGAAGAAATCAGAATGACCAATGAGTGACGGAACCAGAATGACTCGCTGAGACGCAACACATAACTGCATTGGTCATTAGTGCTTCGTAATTCGACATTATTATCTTCCCCGCATCCCGTGATATTCCAGCGGCATTTCGTAATCCTTCCGTAGCGGATAACCTTCCCAGTCTTCGGGGCAAAGGATGCGGCGAAGATTCGGGTGGCCCACAAAATTCACGCCGGACAGGTCGAAAACTTCGCGCTCGTGCCAGTCGGCTGTTTTCCATACACCGCTGACTGTGGGAACCTCGGGCAGGTCGCCTGGGGTGTCGTTGTTCCAGCGCGGGAGGATGACCTTGACGACCAGCGAATGCTTTTTGGTCACGCTCGACAGGTGATAGACGACTTCGGTGTGCGGCTCAAAAGTAGCCTTGGCAGCCTTCTTCGGATCGGGCTCGAAAAAATCGACGCCGCTGATGCAGTTCAGCATGTTGAATTCGAGATCGGGCTCGGACTTCAAATACTGGAAAACTTCAACAAGCGCTGAAGGAGTGACCTCGATCCAGGGATCAATGGCCTGCAGATTGGAGCCGGTGATCTTGGCACCGAACTTGGTTTTCAGGCGGTCGGGTAGGGATGGCATGAGATTTCGTTAGCCTGGACCAAACTTGGTCCCGAAGATTCCGGAAGCAGGTTTGCTCCCGGCTAGGGAAACAGAGTTAGATCGACAATGAGATTTCCTGCTCCAGCGCGTCGTCGCTGGCGGGGCGGGGTTCGACCGCGCGGGCCTGGCCGACGGCACGGACCCAGTCCAGATCGCCGCGCCGCCAGACATAGGCAAAGCCAATGAGCAGCACGGCAAAAAAGGCCGCGATATCGACAATGGTGACCCAGGCGAGTTGTCGCGCACCTTCGTGAATCACGCGCTCGGCACGCGTCGCATCGTCGCCACCGGCGGGAACGATGCCGGCCAGCGAAGCCGGCACGGCTTGCGGCACCGTCGGATGCGTGACGCCCATTTCGCGATACAGGTAATCAGCGTTCTTCGTTAGGGCGATGGTCCCGTCATTTGTCCGCTCGACCACGGCAAACTTCTCGTCCATCATGTTCGTGCTTTTTCCGAAGACCGCGGCCCACGGAAAGAAGAACGCGACTTCGACGTCGAAAATGATGAACAAGAGCGCGACGACATAGAACCGCAAGTCGAATTGCACGAAGCTGGAGCCGATCGTGGGCTCGCCGCATTCGTAGATTTCGAGCTTCTCGGCGTGTGGGTCGTGCGGTCGTAGGAACCAGCCGACGAGCAAATTGACGAACAAAAAAGCAACGCCGGTCAGCGCAAAGATCGCCATATAGGCGACGATGCCGAGCGAGGAGCCGATCGCAGGGGACATAGAGCCACCGCAGCGCGGTTTGTGAATGTTTTCACGAGAAAACGATGATTGTAGGCCCGCAAGCGGTTATGGCAAGCGGTGTTGAGCCGCCCCGTGACTTGCAGTGGCCGTGAATCTGCTCATATTATCAGTGCCCAATCTCCCGAAATCCTTCCCAAAACGGTCCTCACCATGCGCGTTTGCCGATTTTCCCAGGGTGGTCGTGTCCAAGCCGGCTTTTACGATGAGAAGTTCGTCGTCCCCGTGGGGGCGGCTGCGGAAGCCTATGCCCGGGCTACGGGCGAGAAAATCGGGCCGCTGGAGGGGGACAACCTGATCGATTTCCTGCCGCCTGAGGGGAAGCAGTTTGCCGCGGCCAGCAAAGTGGCGGAATGGCTGGCCAAAAATCCCGATGC
>JANNTN010000247.1:0-1854 GCA_031394445.1 Anatilimnocola sp. | reverse complement strand
AGCGGCATGCGCTGGGGCTCTCCCGGCAGCGACGCCCTCTGCCACCTCCGCGCCCTCTACCTCAGTGAACCCACCCAATGGGAGTCATTCTGGCGCGAACACCCCAATTAAAACTACCTACAATAAAGACGCTCACACCGTGCGGGGAAGTGCCGTTAGCCGAGTGAAAGTTCTTTTCCACGGCGCGCATTAATCAGTTTTGATAATTCCCGGGTCAAGTTCGATCACGGCTGATAGATATTCGAGGGTGTAGTGATTCAGAAAGCCGTGGAGGACAGGGAGGATCGCGGCTTTGTGCCAGTGACGGCGGCGAGCGAGGCCGAGACGGGGAGCTGGTGGTCGCGGCCGTGTGGTGGGCGGGAAGTGCTGGCGGTGGCGCTGCCGCTGATCGTGCAGACCTGCTTTTGGTCGCTCATGTGGTTTATCGATCGGCTGTATCTCTCGTGGTATTCGAATGAGGCCACGGCGGCGGCACTGCCCGGGGGGATGTATCACTGGACGATGATTTGTCTGCCGGCGGGAATCGCCTCGTACGCTAATACGTTCGTGGCCCAATACACCGGAGCCGGGCGGAAGCACCGCGTGGGAAATGCGGTGCATCAGGCGATCTGGTTTGGGTGGGCGACGGTGCCGCTATTCTTGCTGGCGATACCGCTGGCACCGTGGCTGTTTGTGGGGACGAGCGACAATCCGGAGATTGTGCGGCAGGAGGTGGTGTATTTCCAAGTGCTGGCGCTGGGGGCGGGAGCGATGGTGATTACCGGCGCGCAATCGTGCTTTTACACGGGGCGTGGTTTGACGGGCATTGTGATGCTGGTCAATTGCATCGGAACGCTGCTGGATATTTCGCTGGAATATACGTTCATCTTTGGCGCGTTTGGATTTCCGCGATTGGGCATTGCGGGGGCGGCGCTGACGACGGCGATTTCGAACTGGGCCACGGTGCTAATGTTTTGGTGGTTGATGCGGCGACCGGCGGAGCGAGTCGAATTCGGATTGGACGATCATCATTTCGATTGGAGTTTGTTTCGCAGGCTGCTTCGATTCGGTCTGCCCAGCGGGCTGCCGCAGCTTGTGGAGTCGATCGCATTTTCGCTGCTGACGATTTCGATCGCCCGAGCCAGTGATATCGGTGGAGCGGCCACGTCGATTGCGCTGACGATCAACGCGATGGCGTTCGTGCCGATGATTGGGCTGAATATCACGGTCACGACTCTGGTGGGACAAAAGCTGGGAGAGAACCGGCCCGATTTGGCGGAGCGGGCAACGTGGACGGCGATGATTCTGGGAATGGCCTACACGGGGCTATTTGCCGTGCTGTATCTCTCGATTCCTGATGTGTTTTTAATCCTGCACACGGCTTTTGCCAAAGAAGATTTTCATCAGGTGCGGAGCGCGACGATTATCTTGCTGCGGTTCATGGCGGCGTATTGTTTTTTCGATGCGACGCAGATCGTGCTCATCGGGGCGCTGCGCGGCGCGGGAGATACGAAGTTCATCATGCTGGCAACCAGCTTGATTTCGATGATCTCGGTCGGAATCGGCTGGACGTGCGAAGAGTATTTTCAGTGGCGCGAGCAGGGGATTGCCCTGTGGGGCTGGTGGTGGATTCTCACTGCGTGGATTTTCGTGTTGGGAATGGTGTATATGCTCCGGTTTGTTGGCGGGAAGTGGAAGACGATGCGGGTGATTGAGCCGGAGCTCACGGTTTAACGAGGTTTTGGCACTTGCGGAGAATCAGCGAATTCTCACGAATTCGGCTACAGCGTTGGGGATGACCTACTTCACGCCGGCGGGGTTGAAGTATTGGGGCTCGTTGCCGGCGCGCCATTTGATGTTGCAGCCGATGCTGGG
>JANNTN010000239.1:0-6062 GCA_031394445.1 Anatilimnocola sp. | reverse complement strand
CATCGACGAGGACGAAGACGATGTTGGGGCGAGCGTCGGCGGCGAAGCAGGGGGACAAGGAGAGCTGCAAAACCGCTAAATAGGCGAACAGAAAAATCTCACACAGAGGCACAGAGACACAGAGGCACGGAGGAAGTAAAGAGATTGCAAGGCATTTTGAATGGTACTCATTTCAGCAATTCCTAGACCTGCAAGCACATTGTCGCGGGATGTTGAAGGCAAAAATTTTGAACAGGAGGGAACGGAGAAGTAAAAAGTTGCAATGCATCAATTCTCAGTTTCCTCTGTTAGCTCCTGTTCAATAGTCTGAATTTTTCTCGCTCTGCGTTAGATTCATGGAGCGGCTGCGCTATTTGCTACCGAGTCGCCGTGGTCTTTGAGCCAGGTGGTGAGTTTTGTGCGGAGGTTGGTGATGCGATCTTGTTGATTGGGGGCGGCGATGAGGTCGTGGAGCTCGTGAGGGTCGTCGGTGAGGTGGAAGAGTTGGTGGCGGTCGATTTTGGGGTACCAGATGAGCTTCCAGTTGGCTTCGCGGATCATGCGTTGGGAGTCTTGGAAGTAGCCGATGAGGAAGGGGTGGATTTCGGCCTTTTCGCCGCGAAGGATGGGGGTGAGAGATTGGCCGTCGAGTGGTGGGGCGGTGATGCCGACGAGTTCGCAGATGGTGGGGAAGAGATCACGGAGGTAGCACTGAGCGGAGCGCTTTTGATTGGCGGGAATGTTGGGTCCGGCGATGAGGAGCGGCACGTTGATGGTGTGCTCGTACATGTTTTGCTTGCCGACGAGGCCGTGGCTGCCGAGGGCGAGGCCGTGGTCGCTGGTGAAGATGACGAGGGTGTTGTCGCGCTGGTTGGTGTCGTCGAGCGATTGGAGGATGCGGCCGATCTGCTCGTCGAGATGCGTGATGACGGCATAGTAGCAGGCGAGTTCTTGCCGCACGTCGTCGGGTGTGCGAGGGAAGGGCAGGAGCAGTTCGTCGCGGCCACGGATGTTGCCGTGATCGAAGGGATGCTCGGAGCGAAAATTGGCGGGGAGCGGCAATTTGGCCGCGTCGTATTTGCGGTCGTAGCCCGTCGGGAAAATGCGCGGATCGTGGGGGGCGGTGAAGTTGACGTGAATGAAAAAGGGGCGGGCGTCGCGCTTGCTGATCAAGCGGATGGCGGCGTCGGCAAAGTCGGCGCTGATGTTGGGGGTGAGGCCGATGCCTTTGTCGGGGAAACGTTGACCGGCGTCGGTTTGGAATTGCCAGCCGCCATAGCCGGTGGCGGGCCGGCCGCGGAAGTCGAGATACGGCTCGCTGCCCTTTGCGCCGCTGCCGTAGAGGCCGTCGCATTCTTCATAGCCAATTTTGGAAGGGCGACCGGCGGTGTGCCATTTGCCGATGTAGGCCGTGCGATAGCCGGCTTGTTGCATGACCTGCGGCCAGAGGGGGACGCTGGGGTTCAGCTTTAACTCGCTGAACGTGCCGTTGCGAAAGCCGGTGCAGCCGGTGAGGAGCTCGGCCCGACTGGGGTAGCAGAGGGGGTGGGCACAGGTGGCGCGGGTGAAGGTGGTGCCGCGGCGGGCGAGTGAATCGAGATGGGGCGTTTGGATATGGGGGTTGCCGAGGGCGGAGATGGTGTCGGGGCGTTGGTCGTCGGAGACGAGGAGGAGGATGTTGGGGCGGGAGCGGTCGGCGGCGAGAGAGATGTTCCGCTCGCTGAACAGGAAAGTGGCCAGGAGGAATGCCGTTAGAATACAGCCCGGCCAAGCCGGAGCTAAGAAGCGGGTGCAACCACGAAAAACACGAATCACACTGAAGAAGGAGAAAGGCAAAGCCACGGATGAAACACGGATTTTCACGGATGAGGAATGAGGCGAGTCATTGGTGGTTCTCGTTCCAATAAATTTGCGTAGGTGGCAATAATGTGTAGCGATTGCAGTACGCATGGCTTTCATAAACAGCCATGTTTAGCGGAGGAGTAGTGGAGAAGCGAGTAGAGGCGTCTGAGCGAGTGCGTTCGCACGCCGTTCGGCGTACCTCAGAGCGTGCCACCCGGACGAATTGGCAGATGGTGGGCCGGCGCGAGCAAGCTCGCTGGTCCCACCCTACGGTGATTACTTTAGCGGCGGTTGAAGAATTTTTTGAGCATGTCGGCGGCGGCTTCGCGCGAGTCGGCCTTGGAGGTGCTGGGTCGCGGGGGGAGCTTGCCGGGCTCTTTCTTGTCGGGCCGCTTGGCGGCTGTGACGGTGGTGCTGTCGCTCGGTTTGGCGGGGTCGGCAGAAGTGCCGGGCGCGACGGTATCGTCCAGGCGGAACTGGCGGGTTTCAGGGTCGGTGTTGCGGCGGGACTTTTCCTGGGTGTCCCCCTCTTCGAGCCATTGCGAAATGTCGTCGATATCGGACGTGGAGTTGCTGGCAGCGCCGACCTCGGCCGTGCGGGCGACGGCTTCCTTGATGTCGGCGATTTTGGTGCGCTTGGGCTTGGAGGCCGATTGCTCGATGATCATCTCGAATTGCAACGGGCCGACCTTGAGCATGTCGCCGTTGAGCAAGACCGCTTCGTCGGCCACGCGCTCTTCGTTGACGAAGGTGCCGTTGCGGCTCTTCAGATCGCGCACCACGACCTCGTTCTCGGTCGTGAGAATGACACAGTGCCGCCGGCTGATCGCGTCGCTATTGGGCTTGATATGACAGCCGTCTTCGCGACCGATCACGCATTGCGGCGAGGGGATTTTGATTTCTTTCCCGGTGTTCGAACCTTGCATTATTTTGACGCGGACATGCATCTTGCACACACTCCCAGCACGTTGACTTAGCCCCGTGAAAATACTTACCTACGATGAGGACGGCAACCAACGATGAGGCAATCAACGGTCGTGGGATACGATCCCACTTACTACAAATTCAGCAAACAACAAATAGTCGCCAACATGGCAGCGGGCTTCAGCAAAACCTGCCCAGCGGTTTTGCCAGAAGATGAGATATATGAATAGGACGGCGCGGCCGGAAAATAAATGGCAGCGACGTCAGCCCACCACTATGTATCGACTAAATCTGATTATGCTCCAGGCAAACGGCTAATTGCAACTATTACCCGCAGGAATTTAATGTTTGAAGCTCGAATATTCCAACAGTAATTGGACCTTAACGGCGGTATAGGTAGTCGTTTGCGGCAAACCGCTCCCGGCAAAGGACTTCGGCGCGGTGGAGCTCTGTGGGGGTCAATTCGCTGGGGATGAGGGGGGCTGTGAGCGAACCAGCCAGGAGGGGGGGCCAGCGGGTGGTTATGTCGGTAGCGGCGATCGTCTGACCGCTAACCTCTTGGATTCCAGGAAGCTCGGGTGCGAAGGGGGATTGGGATAGCAGAACGCTGCCGTGCTGCAGAATGCTGCCGCGGCGGCGACGTTGGGCACTGCCAACGATTTTTGCCGGAGTCGATTCGAGATGGGGCAAGACAATGTCGAAGCAGGTGCGGCGCTGGAAGCAGAGGAAGGGCTCGGGTTGATTGGATACGGTGTCGGTCGAGCAGGCGGCGGTGGAGCTATGTAGTTGGGCCGGGGCACCGAGGTCGGCGAGGATGGCGATGAGTGTGGCGTGGCAGACATCGTAAAGGCGACGCGCGGTATCTGCTCGCGCTGATTTTTCGGGAAGTGCGAGGCTGTAGGTGAGCTCGCGGTCGTGGAGGATTGCGCCGCCGCCACTGGCGCGACGGATGAGGGGGCAATCGCGGCTGGCGGGATGTACTTGCCGGTCAGCCGCGGACTGGAAATAGCCGAGGGAGAGGGTGGGTTCGCTCCAGGCGTAGAGACGGAGCGTGGCGAGGTTGGAATCGGCGGCCGATTCGAGGAGGGCCTCATCGACGGCCATGTTCCAAGGGCCGCTTTGAGGTTGGTCGATAAGGAGGCGCAGCGGTTCCATGCGCTAGGTACCAGCGGTCCACTTCAGCATGGGCTGGCGGGCGGCGCGGACTTCGTCGGGCCGGCTGATGAGCGTGCTGTGAGGCGATTCATGAAGCAGATCGGGCGATTCTTCGGTGACGCGGAAGAGCGTCTCTGCGAAGGCGTCGAGCGTTTCTTTGCTCTCGGTTTCGGTGGGCTCGATCATCATCGCTTCGGGCACGGTCAGCGGAAAATAGACCGTGGGGGCGTGAAAGCCAAAGTCGAGGAGGCGCTTAGCGAGGTCCATCGCGGTGACGCCGTTTTTCTTTTTCAGCGGTGCGGCGGTGGCGACGAATTCATGCATACAGCGGTCGCCTTGAGGAACCGGCAGGATGTGCTTCACGCGGCTGAGCAAATAGTTGGCGTTGAGGACGGCATTTTCGGCGACCGCTTTGACGCCGTCGGGGCCGTGCGTGCGGATGTAGCAATAAGCGCGAACGAGCACGCCGACGTTGCCAAAAAAGCTGCGGACTCGGCCGATGGAGAGGGGGCGGTCGTGCGCGAGGGTGAAGGTGTCGCCGCGGCGCTCGACGACGGGAGTCGGTAGGTAGGGCCCGAGCTTTTCAGCGACACAAATGGGGCCGGCACCGGGGCCGCCGCCGCCGTGCGGACCGCTGAAGGTTTTGTGCGGGTTGTAGTGCATCATGTCGGCACCGAAATCGCCAGGGCGCGTGATGCCGAGAATCGCGTTCATGTTCGCGCCGTCGAGATAGATCAGGCCGCCGCGATCGTGAACGAGTTTTGCAATATGCGGCACTTGCTGATCGAACAGGCCGAGCGTACTCGGATTGGTGATCATGAAGACGGCGATCTGGTCGTCGAGCTTGGCTTGCAAGTCATCCAGATCGACCATGCCGTCGCCGCGGCTCTTGACCGTGACGAAATCGAAGCCGGCCATGCGGGCGCTGGCGGGATTGGTGCCGTGGGCGCTATCTGGAGCGAGGACTTTCGTGCGGCTGAGCTTTTGATGGCGAAAATAAGCGGCGGCGACCATGAGGGCGGCCAGTTCGCCATGCGCGCCGGCGGCGGGTTGCAGCGAGACGGCGGGAAGGCCGGAGATTTCGGCCAGCATTTGCTGAAGCTCAAACAGAAGCTGGAGCAGGCCCTGAATGGTGTCTTCCGATTGGAGCGGGTGCAGATCGGCAATGCCCGGCAGCGCAGCCATGCGTTCGTTGCGCTTGCTGTTGTACTTCATCGTGCAACTGCCGAGCGGATAGAAATGCGTATCGACCGACATGTTGAGCGTCGAGAGGTTCGTGAAGTGGCGGACGACTTCGGGCTCTGCGACTTCGGGCAGAGCGGGCGGGGAGTCGGCGATTGCTTCGCGTGGCAATATTTCAGCCATCGGCGGCGCGGGAACATCGCATTCCGGCAGCCTGGCGGCGCGGCGGCCGGGTTTGGAGAGTTCGAAGATGAGGGAGTTGGTTTTGAGGTTACGCATAATTTTATTGCGGCTCGCGGTTAGCGCCAGTCATTGAGACTGACGAGATGGTTGGTTACGGACGAGAGAACGCTTTCGTGATTCTTGATTGCGTTCACGATCTGTCCCGGTCGCATGTCTCGGCGTCGATCGTTGTTTTGTCTGACACTTAAGACGCCTGGATGTGATCCGCCGGATTGGGTAACCAAGTAATGCAGGTCTTCGAAATCGTGATGATTTCGAGTCAGGCAGACGCGGCTGACGCGAATTGCGTGGGTAAACTGGACGGCATCACTGTTACCCATCAAGTCGAGTTCCAATGGGGTCTGGACATCATGTCCCGCTTTACGAAGCGATTGGACAAGTTCGCGCGATTGCAAATCCTCATCGACATACAGCTTCATGGCGAAGGATCCGGAATTCTTCTGATCCGAGCGCGCTCTTGGGGGTCAACGTACTTCGGTGTTGGATCGAGTTTGTATCCAGGCTCGAACATCCCCATTGCCCGCATCGATTCTTCCTCGCGGATGATGTCGCCGCGGACTTCCGGAGGATTGGTGGCACCATACGCGATGCACTCTTGCACGACTTCCAGCGGCAGATCGCGATCCTGGGCTATTTCCTCTGCCGTCAGGTCTTGCGCCATGTGGTCGCAATAGATCAACCAGGCGCGGATGCGGCACCCCTTGATGAAGAGTTGGTGATAGGCCGACTTTGGATTC
>JANNTN010000227.1:0-10698 GCA_031394445.1 Anatilimnocola sp. | reverse complement strand
CGCTGCGAGTGTCGATATCCAAACCGCTGAGGGCGTCCTGCTCTATGGGCTGTTGACCGGCACCACACCGCTGCAAAGCGAGCGACTGAAGCAAGCCGCGTTCGACGAAGTCCGCCGGATTATTCGCGAAGAAGAGGCCGTCAAGCCCAGCACGCGGATCAGCACGCTGGGCACAACGGCCATGTCGATCTCGGCGCAGCGGAAGACGGAGCCACACAAGCTCAGCCAGCTCCTGCGGAACGAGCTCGACTGGATTGTGATGAAAGCCCTCGAAAAGGACCGCACGCGGCGGTACGAAACGGCCAGCAACCTGGCTCGCGACGTGCAGCGGTATCTCAAGGACGAGCAGGTCGAGGCCTGCCCGCCGTCATTGAGCTACCGGATTTCGAAATTCACGCGACGTAACAAGGTGCCGCTAGCCGTCGCCGCCGGATTCATCTCCTTGCTGATCGCCGGAATCGCTGCCAGCTCCTGGCAGGCAGTCCGGGCAAAGCACGCGGAAGCGGTTGCCGTGGCGAACGAACGCAAGGCGCTTGAGGCGGCAGAAGCCGCGACAAGTGCCAAAGATGCCGAAGCTAATCAGCGCCGGCTCGCTGAATCCAGCGAGCAAACGGCCGTTCGCGAGCGCAATAGCACGCTGGCCGCGAAGGAGGAGTTGCGTGAAACGCTCTATGCCTCGGAAATGAACTTGGTTCAGGCTGCCTGGGAGAGCCGGCAATACAATCGGGTCGCTCAATTGCTCGACCAGCAACGGCCTGCCGCTGGCCAGAGCGACCTCCGCGCGTTTGAGTGGCACTACCGGCAGCGTAAATTGCTACACGGGCGGTTGCGATCGGTGGAAGTCCCTCAGCTTGTGTCCAATAACCGTATTCGCAGTAAGACCTTAAACATCAGTCACGGCGGCGCGCGGTTAGCGGCCGTTCTCGACTACCCAGGCGACTCGTCGATGATGCAGAGGTTCGGATTGCTGGCCATTTTCGACGGCGCAACCGGTCGTGAGTTATTGACGCCATTCGACCTGTTTCCGGGCTGGCAAGATCAAGGCCGTGGCATGCGGCTGCTGTCCATGAACAGCGACGGGACGCGGCTGGCTGTCGCAGTGGCTGCACCCGGTGGCAGACTCGAAGATAAGCAACTCGATCGCATCAGCATTCGCGACGGCAGCACAGGCAGCGAAATCCGCATCCTGGAGAGTCCCGAAATCGTTATCGAAATCGCTCTTACGCCGGACGGCAACCGACTCGCCGTGGTATATGGCGAGCGTGCGACGTCGGGCTTCGTTGAGCAGCAGGGAGTAAAGGTCTGGGACACTTCCACGGGAAAGTTGGTCCAAACACTGCCTCCGCTCAGGTACTTCCAGGGCTTCCAAAACATTCTCTGGTGCCCCGATGGCACACGATTGCTCCGGCAGTCGTCCTCGAGGGAGTTAATCGACAATATGCCGAGTCCTCGCCAACTGATCCAGATTGTGGATGTGGCGTCCGGCGAGGAGCTTTGGCGGCGTGAAAATTCGACTTTCACGACCACTCAGCGTCCCTGGTCGTGGAGCCCGGACGGCAAGCTGTTGGTCGTGGCGGAAGCTCGCGACGTCGCCGCGAAGCCTAACCTGCAATTGTGGGACAGAGATACCGGAACGACCCTGGCAATCCTCGACCGGGAAGTCGAATCTCCGATCCGTGACAACACCATCGACTTCAGTCCCGACGGCCAACGCCTCGCCGTTGTTGCCGGAACGAACGAAATTTACGTGTGGGAAGTGCCCAAGTTGCCGCTCGCCGCCGGTGGCAGGCCCCTCCGCATCGCCACGCCAAACCTGACGCTAAAGACGGCCGGGGAAGAAGTTCGCGGGCTGGCGTTCAGCGCTGACGGCCGCGAGTTGCATAGCGTAGCTGGAACATCGATCGTCGTCTGGGATGCAACCGCTCGTGAAGACACGGCTGTAGGCCCGGACCCGACGACCGGACTGTTTAGTAGCTCTGGCCTTAGGTCGGTTGCGATCAGCGCCGACACGACCAAGGTCGCATTCAGTGGGAACGACTTTCGCCAGGATTTCAGCGTCTGGGATCTCGCACGCGACCAAGAAGTAACCCGCCTAGAGACCGACGGGGCGTACAGCGCCTTCCCACCCGTATTCAGTCCCGATAGACGCCGCGTCGCAGTAGTCAGGAACGTAAACGCCCCCAAAAATGAGTCGCAGGTTGTGTTTTACGACGCCCAGACGGGTGAGGCGTTGGATGCGATCCATGCTGAGGAATCTGATCCGTCGAGTCTTGTTTACTTCAGCATGCCGCTGTTTCGTCCCGACGGCGGGCAAATTGCCGCGGTGATCACTCCCGGTCTGCGCGCGGAGAACCGGCGTCCTCGGCGACTGATGGCCTGGGACGGAGCCGCCCACAAACCAGCGTTCTCTGTAAACTTAGGCGACTCAAGCGAACGCAGGAGCATATATCTGCTGGGCTATAGCCCCGACGGCGCGAGCCTGGTCGTTGGACACTACGATTTTACGAAACAACGGGAAGGCGCAGTCGTGTTCTACGACGCCGCCACGGGAAAGCAGCAAAGATCGATTCCCGTTCCCAGTTCCTTGCGTCCTGGTTGGATTGACTTCTCCAGCCAAACCATCGGAACATTTGGTCGTCCGGATGTCGCTGTGACTCGATCGCCGACCACGGCCGGTCGCGCGGATGTGGTTTTGTTCGACTTGGCGACTGGCCAGGAGAGACTGCGCCTTCGCGGGCACGACGGCTTCGAACAATTTGCCGTCAGTCGCGACGGCAGTCGCCTCGCCTTGGGCAAACTTCCCCCTTCGCCCAGCGGCGAGAGCGAGCTGACGCTCTGGAGTCTCAAGTCCGGCAGGCAATTGTTGACGCTCAAACGCCAAGGGTCCGTCGAAGCGCTTTCCTTCTCGCCCGATGGCAATCGGCTGGTGGCCGCATTTGCGCATTCCAACACGGGCACCAGCAAACCCATCCAAATCTACGACGCCACGCCGCTGCCCGAGGAGATCGTGAAATGAACGAAGGAATCCACGCTATGAGCGAACGCTCGATTTTCCTTGCGGCGCTGGACATCGCCGATCCGGCGCAGCGATCGGCTTATCTCGATCAGGTCTGCGGCAACGACGCCGCGCTGCGCAAGCAGATTGAGGAACTGATTGCGGCCGAGCCCAAGCTCGGCGGCTTTCTCGCTCAGCCGCACTCAGCAGTGGAAATGACTGACGACTTGTCCCCCGTCAAAGAACGTCTTGGTACACTCATCGGCCCCTACAAGCTCCGCGAGCAAATCGGCGAAGGGGGGTTTGGCGTGGTCTATGTGGCCGAGCAGGAAAAGCCCGTGCGCCGCAAGGTCGCGCTAAAAATCATCAAGCCCGGCATGGACACCAAGGATGTCATCGCCCGCTTCGAGGCTGAGCGGCAGGCGCTGGCCCTGATGGACCATCCCAACGTGGCCCGCGTGCTCGACGCCGGCGCGACCGACAGTGGTCGCCCCTATTTCGTGATGGAGCTGGTTCACGGCGTGCCAATTACCGAATTCTGCGACAAGATCAAGCTGCCGACGCGCGAGCGGTTGCTCCTCTTCGCCGATGTCTGCCGGGCGGTGCAGCATGCCCATCAGAAAGGGATCATCCACCGCGACCTCAAGCCGTCGAACATCATGGTCACGCTGCACGACGGCAAGCCCGTGGCCAAGGTCATCGACTTCGGCGTTTCAAAGGCCCTCAGCCAGCAACTAACCGAAAAGTCGATCTACACCGCCTACGGCCAGATGATTGGCACGCCGTCGTACATGAGTCCCGAGCAAGCCGAGATGAGCGGCCTGGGCATCGACACCCGCAGCGATATCTACTCGCTCGGCGTCCTGCTCTATGAGCTGCTCACCGGCAAGACACCGCTCGATGCCAAACGCCTGCGTGAAGGTGGCTATGGCGAGATGATGAGAATGATTCGCGACGAGGAGCCGCCCCGCCCCAGCCTCAAAATCAGCACGCTCGGCGACGAAGCCACCGCCATCGCCCAGCATCGGCACACCGATCCCCACCAACTCCGCCGCTCCCTCCGCGGCGAGCTCGACTGGATCGTCATGAAGTGCCTCGAAAAAGACCGTGCCCGACGGTACGAAACGGCCAACAGCCTGGCCCGCGATGTGGAGCGGTACCTCCAGGACGAGCCGGTCGAGGCTTGCCCGCCGTCAGTCACCTACCGCCTGCGAAAATTCGCCGGCAAACACAAGACCTCGCTCGTGGTGGCGACCGCGTTCCTCGGCCTTCTGCTCACGGGAGTCGCTGTGAGTACGTGGCAGCGTAACGTCGCCCTAGAGGCCGCTGCTTCGGAGAAGCGTGCGAAGGAAGCAGAGACTAGAGAGCGCGAGCGGGCGGAAGCCAATGCGAAAGCCGCCCGCGACAGCGAGCAAATCGCCAAGCAAGAACGCGACTCGGCCGATCGAGAGAAAAGCAATGTCTTGGCCGCAAAAGAAGAGCTGCGCGAGACGTTATATGCGTCGGAAATGAACTTGGTCCAGGCCGCCGTGGAAAACCAGCAGTACGCTCGCGCAGCCCAGTTGCTCGACGAACAAAGGCCTGCCGCTGGCCAAGGCGACCTGCGGGGTTTCGAGTGGCACTATTGGCAACGCCGACTTCAGAATGGCCGCCTCCGATCCATAAAAATCCCGCAGCTTGATTCGCTGAGGACCGGCAGAACACGTCGCTTCACTAAGGGCGCTGCGCGGTTGGCGGCCGTCGGCTTTGATCCTGAGGAACCAGCATCCCGAAGTAGGCTGGCCATTTTCGATTGCCTGACCGGTCGTGAGCTGCTATCGCCATTCGAGGCAATTCCCGATCACATCACCGGCGATGGTCGGCAGTTTCTCGTGTTCGCCATGAACGACGACGGGACGCTCCTCGCCGTCGCAACATTACCTCGGGTCGATTCCGAACCAGAGTACATCAGTATCCGCGACGGCGTCACCGGCCGCGAAATCCACCGCCTTGGTAGTCCAGGACGCGTCACTGAAATCGCCTTCACACCGTATGCAAAACGACTCGCTGTGGAATACACCGAGCCGGGACCGGCACTCGCCTCGGCACCAAAGGCAGTCAAGATTTGGGAGACGTCCACACTCGAGTTGGTCCAGACGCTTCCCGCTCTTCCCGCATCTCCGGGTGCCAGCCGAATTCTGTGGAGCCCCGATGGTCTGCGGCTGTTGCGGCAGGCGTTCTTCCGTGACGCCGCAAGCGGGAGGCACTATCGCGGACAGTTTCAGCTTGTCGATGTGGCGTCGGGCGAAGAACTTTGGAAGCATGAGTATGACAGTCTTGCGTATCCCCTGCGTGCCTGGTCCTGGAGCCCGGATGGCAACTTGCTTGTGATCGCTGAGCCGGCTGAATCCGAATCCGCGCCCAAGCCCAATGTGCAGTTGTGGGACAGCCACACCGGAGCGGCCCTGGCAATTCTCGACCGGAAATCTCCATCACTCAACGTCAGTTCCAATATCGGGTTCAGTCCCGACGGCAAACTTCTGGCCTTCGTTTGCGGAAACGAGATTTGCGTTTGGGAAGTGCCCAAGCTGCCGCTCGTCGAAAATGCAATTCCTGTCCGCATTCCGGCGCCGCAACTGACGCTGCAGACTGGCGACGCACAAATTCTTGCACTAGCGTTTAGCGCAGACGGCCGCGAGCTAGTGAGCGTGGATGCCGGGACGTCGATGGTCACCTGGGATGCAACCGCTCGGGACGACGCGGGATTAGGACCGGACTCGCTGGAAGGGACGTTCACGGCTGAGATTAGCCGCGACGCGACCAAAGTTGCGTTTAGCGGTTATGGTACGACGAACCCTGCTGCCGGCGTCTTTGATCTGACCAAAAACCAGGAAATATTCCGGCTTCCAATCGGAGGAAACTTTCCCGGGAGGCCGGCATTCAGCCCCGATGGGCGTCGCGCTGGTCAAGAACCCTGGCCGCCTACCGCACGAAGCACCACAAATCCTGGTTCATGACACCGAGAACGGCGAAGAGCTCTACACGATCCAGGTGGATGAGCCAGATTCGTCCATTCGCCGTTACGTTTCGCATCTCGTCTTCCGGCCCGACGGGCAGCAGATTGCCGCAGTGATCAGCCAGGCACGGAACGATGGTCCCAAACGCCTGGTCGCTTGGGACGCGACATCCGGCCAACTGTCGTTTTCTGCGCCTATTAGTGCGGGCAGCGCCACAACGCCACACTATAGTATCGACGGTGCCCAACTGATCGTTGCGGAGACGGTCGATCAATCGCAAGGGAGCGCTGTCTTTTACGATGCGGTCACCGGAGAGCGGCAACGATTAATTTCCCTGCCGAGTGCTCCACGCACACATTTCATCAATATCCAACACGAGATCTTCGCTGCGGACGCCCGCTCGGATCTTGTTTTGTGGGATCTGATGACCGGCCAAGAGCGCTTGCGCCTGCCCGGATACAGCGGAGGCAGCGCTTACGCCATCAGCCCCGATGGCACTCGAATTGTCATAGGCAAAGGCCCGTTCACCGGCCAGAGCGAGTTGTCGCTCTGGAGTTTGAAGTCCGGCCGGCGGCTCTTGGCTTTCAATCGTGAGGGATACGTCTCAGCCATCTCGTTTTCACCCGATGGGAACCGGCTGGTGGCCGCGTTTATGTACTTCGGTGTGCCCGGTAAGCTCAAACCCATCCAAATCTGGGACGCCACGCCGCTGCCCGAGGAGATCGCGAAATGAATGAAGGAATCCACGCCATGAGCGAGCGATCAATCTTCCTAACGGCCCTGGATATCGCTGATCCGGCACAGCGGTCGGCTTATCTCGACCAAATCTGTGGCAACGATGCCGCGCTGCGTAAGCACATCGAGGAACTGATTGCGGCCGAGCCCAAGCTCGGCGGCTATCCCTTTCAGCCGCATACCAATGTCGATTTGTAATTTGGTTTGACACACGTCACAGAACCTCACGGCATGCAATTTGGGCCCTTCAACGGCCCACTGGCGAAACGATGAGCGATGTCACCCACATCTTGTCGCAAATTGAGGCCGGCGACCCCCGCGCCTCCGAGCAGCTCCTGCCGCTCGTGTATGAGGAGCTGCGCAAACTGGCTGCCGCCAGGTTGGCGCAGGAGAAGCCCGGCCAGACTCTCCAAGCCACGGCACTGGTTCATGAGGCGTACCTGCGGCTGGTTGGCGACCTGGGACCAGGGGTCGGGGAACAGAAACCAGCGGGTTGGAACAGCCGCGGGCATTTCTTTGGTGCGGCCGCCGAGGCAATGCGGAGAATTCTCGTCGAGCAAGCCCGCCGCAAGGAGGCAAAGAAACGCGGCGGGGAGCGACAAAGGATTGAGTTGGTTGATGCCCCAGCGGTCGAAGAACAAACCGCCGTTGATCTACTCGCGCTCGACCAAGCGTTGACTGAACTGACCGCAGTGGACCCTCGCGCGGCCGAGCTGGTGAAGCTCCGCTATTTTGCCGGTCTGACCGGCAAAGATGCAGCCGACGCGCTTGGGATCTCGGTCCGAACTGCTGATCGGACCTGGCTTTACGCTCGAACTTGGCTGCTGAACAAGCTCGAATCGCGCTGAACAGCGATCGTGCCGGCCTTCGCCGCTCAGAAATCCTCGCCTTCTGTGGCGTAGCAGCGACGCGGAATACGCACTGTCGGATAGAGAATTTCGATCCGCAGAGGTACGAGGGTTCCACGATGAACGCACAATCCACCGTCTGGGCAAGTCGCGTGACACTTCACACCAAGGAAAACCGCTTGCATATGGATGATTCTGCCGCAGCCGAGGATCTCAATGCTGCGGGTGTTGTGCCGGCTGCCGCTGCCCGGCGGCTGCTCGCCGCGGTCGCCGCGGTCGCCGCCATTGGCGACAACCATTCCGAATTAGCCAAGCGGCGAAGGGCATTTCTGGCAACCCTGGCCGAGGTCATCGGCGCTGACTGCGGCTGGTGGTCCTGGGGGCGTGGTCGTCCCAAGGATAGCACCATAACGCCTATCGCCAACATTAGTTTCGGTTTTGCAGATAATCAACGAGCGGTCATGATCGAGTGGGGACTCGACGCCCAGTCTGATCGCGAGTTCCGGCAGCCGATCATAGCGAAAATGGGCGACGCCAAATCCTCCACAGATCTTCGACGCGACATCATGTCCGATGAGCAGTGGGCCACCTTCTCGCATATGCGAAGACAGCTTGCCCTCGGCGGCTGGGGAAGTTGGCTGCATAGCGTTCGCTATAGCGACCACGACACCTGGAGCAATTTTTTCCTGCTGCGAAATACTGGAAAGGAGGAATTCGGATGCCCGGAGGCAGTAATCGTGGACACCGTTCTCAATAGCATTCCCTGGCTGCAATCGACCGCCGCAGAGTTTTTACCACCGGAAGCATTCCTGGGAATTACGCCTCGGCAGCGGACGGTGATGCTGCTCTTGCTCGATGGTTTGCCCCGCAAAACGATTGCTCGCCAATTAGAAATCGCTGAAGACACCGTCAGCGACCATATTAAGTCGATCTACACGCACTTTGGCGTCAATTCGGCCGGCGAGCTGGCGGCTCTCTTCCTTCGCAGCCGGTGAGAAAGAGATTTGGATTTTTTTTTGGCGTACTCGCGGGCCAGATTACGCACTGTTGACTAGAGAGCTGGAATCGGTCGTCCGAGTGCCTCCGCAACCGGCTGTATTCAGTCCTATCCCTGAATTCGGGGATATCCCATTTCAGCCCCGCAGATTCATATGGCTTTCACTCGTCTGACCATTTTGCCCAGAAAGACTTACACCATGCGCACTCAATCGTGGCGGCCGTGGATTCGACAACAACCAGAGACTCAGCCAGCGCGCCATTCCCCGGCAAAGCCGCGGCGCAGCGCTGCCGCCCGCCAGCGCCGGCTGTTCTTTGAGCCGTTGGAAGCTCGGCGGGTATTGGCGTATGCGGCGGAACTTGCCGTGGACGTCACGCCTGGCAGCGGAAGTACGGCATTCCATGGACTCACCCAGACGCCTGACCACTTATTGTTTCTGGCTAATCAGCAGCCCAATCTGGATGTTGAGCTGTGGTCGCTCGCGGGACGTCAAGGGACAATCGGCGGCCCGGTTGGCACGCTCGCCAACACACCTTCAGGCCGGCCCTATTTCACTGCGCCGCTGGGCGGAAATTTCTTGACGCTCTACGCGGGCCTGAATCAGCCGGTGAGGGATGTTTCTGGAACTACTCCTTTTGGAGTGACAGCCGTTTTGGCCTCGCCAACGACCGAAACCGTATTTTTTGCGTCTGCGAATCCGGTCAGCCAGGTCTGGCAAACGCGCGGCACGCCGGAAACCACTTCGGTGTTCGCCGGACTCTACCGCGATCCGGGACACCTCACACTGCATGACGGCAAGCTGTTCTTCACGGCCATTGATATGGCACCGACCAATGCAACTGGCCGGGAACTGTGGGTGCTGGGCGCGAGTGGGCCGGAGTTGTACGCGAACATCAATCAGACGTTCAACGGCAGCTCTTCCCCCTTTCATCTCACGTCCACCAGCCTCGGGTTGATGTATAGCGCCAACGACGGTATTCACGGGCGCGAGCTGTATCTCAATGACACGCTGGTGAAAGACATCGTCCCCCCTGGCTACGATCCCGCAAACGATCCGTCGCCGCTGGAGTTCACCGATGTCGGCGGAGCGATAGGTGAAGGTACGACTGTGGGAATCGGAGGAACGGTTTATTTCACGGTCGATGACGGGAGTGGCCGCCGCCTGTGGAAGACGGACGGGACGGAAGCCGGCACAGTCAAAGTCAGAGATAGCAGTGGGGCATCTCATGCCGCGAGCTATTTGACGAGGGTCAACGGCACGCTCTTTTTTCTCTCTGATGATGGAATTCATGGCAGCGAGTTGTGGAAAACCAACGGCACCCCAGCCGGCACCGTGATGGTAAAGGACATCGGTCCTGGCAGCGAAGGGTCGTACGCGAGCCAACTATTCAATAACAACGGAATTCTGCTGTTTGCGGCCAGAGACAGCGCCGAGCATGGCTACGAGCTGTGGCGCTCGGATGGAACAGCCGCGGGAACCTGGCTGGCGCTGGATATAAATCCCATGGCAGCTCGTTTCCGCGATTTTTTCGCCAGGTGCAGGACAGCGTTTATTTCGTGGCCAACGATGGCGTGCAGGGTGATGAATTGTTGGTGTTGGCGGAGGTTCCGAACCTGCCGCCAACGCTCGCCAACCCGATTCCCGCTCAAAACCCTCTCGAGGACGCGCCTATTTCTTTCCAATTTGCCGCCAATGCGTTCATCGACCCGAACGCTGGCAGTGTGCTGGAATATTCGGCTCGGTTAGCGAGCGGGAGCCCGCTGCCCGCCTGGTTGAGGTTTAGTCCAGCCACGCGAACATTTTCGGGCACTCCGGAAAATAACGACGTAGGCTCGATTTCTATCCAGGTCACCGCGACGGACCCCGAATTGGCGGCGGTCTCGGCTACGTTCGCGCTGACGGTCGTCAACACGAACGATCCGCCCACAAGTTCCGGGGCGATTCCCGATCAATATGCTCAGGAAGCTTCGCCCTATGCGATCAGCTTCGCCAATACGTTTACCGATGTGGACGTCGGCGATTCGCAGACCTATACGGCAACGCAGGCCGATGGCAGTCCGCTGCCCGTCTGGCTCACCTTTGAGCCGGGCCACACGCACGTTGTCAGGCACGCCCGGCAGCGCGGA
>JANNTN010000197.1:0-7016 GCA_031394445.1 Anatilimnocola sp. | reverse complement strand
AGGCTTGAGGTCAAGCCGTGGAATTGCCCAGGAGTGTACGAAGGGGTTTGGACTAGTCTGGTCCTTTTCAGTCAAGCAGGAAAAAGATTTTTTGGAATAGTTGGGGGAGGGGGCGGTGGGCAGTGGGGCGGGGAGGAGAATGGTGTTGGGGGGTAGCGCTGGCGTTGAAGTTGGGCGGGCCTATAATTGATTGAGATCAAGGGGATTCGATGACTGCTGCTGAGCTATTGCCGTCGCTTCAGATGCTGCCGCGCAGCGAGAAGTTGCAGATCATTCAGATGCTGGCGGGGGATTTAGCGCGCGAGGATGCCGAGGCGATTGTGCTGTTGCCGGCGGACCAGTGCCCTTACACGCCGGCTGAGTTGGCGCGGATGCGAAACGAGACCGGCGGCCGCACTCTTCAAGAGATTAAGCAGAGTCGCGGTTTGGCATGAAGTACACCGTGGTCTATCTGCCGTCTGCGGAGCAGCAGCTTGCTGAATTGTGGTTGAAGGCGGCCGATCCGGCTGCTGTGACGCTGGCTTCTGATAAAATCGATCAATTGCTGAAGATCGACCCTCTGGCAGTTGGTGAGTCGCGCGTGTCAACGCTGCGAATCCTTTTCGAGGAGCCGATTGCGGTTGTTTATGATGTGCGAGAATCGGATTTCGTTGTGAAGGTGTGGGCGGTTTGGCAGTGGAAGTCGCGATCAGGTTTCGGAGCTTGAGAAAATAGGTCTTTAGGAAGTCTTGAGCATCGCGCGTGGCGTAGAATGCGCTCATGCGTTTCTGGATAGATCCCATACTGAAGTGGTTGGGCTTGACCTGGCAAGGCTCAGGTGTGGGGCGGCAGCCGCTAAGCAATACAGTCACCGACGCGTTCGCAGTGGTGCTCGGGCGGCAGCCGCTAAAAAATACGGTCACCGTTGAGAGGCCGGGTGATCGGTTTACGGATCGATTGAAAGCGATATTGTTGGCCTCCAACGAGGAGGCTCGCAAATTGCATCAAGACTACGTAGGAACTGAGCACCTGCTACTTTCGCTCATGACGGAAGTCACTAGCGTCAATGCGAACGCGCTCAAAAAAGTGGTTGGTGATACTGACAGGATTCAAAGTGAACTGAAGCGTTTTTTAATTGGGGGGCCAGACCTCAAAGTTGCGAACGGCCCTCTGCCACTGACGCCACGCGCCGCGAGAGCAATTGGCTGCGCGAAAGACGTGGCGCGTAATCTGCAAAGTAACACCGTGGATGCAGAACATCTGCTATTGGGGCTATTGCGTGACACCAAAGGCGTGCCGTGTCGCCTATTTTTGTTTCTGGGCGTTGACCCGGAAGCGATACGCAGTGAATTGCTGGTGGCACTGAGTGCGGGCCGAACGGAGAAATAGAGCGGCGATCATTTTGTCGAGAATGGGTTGCGGGGACGTCCGCCCTCCGGGCGGAAAGAAATATCAGGAGGCATCGTTGACCGTGCGTGCGACCTCCGGGCGGGAGGAGAATTTTTTTAGGGAATGGCTTCCAGGGACTAAAGTCCCTGGCAACTGTCGTGCGCCCTCCGGGCGAGGAGAGGTATAGAGAGCTAGTTCACCAGGGACTAAAGTCCCTGGCAACATGCGTGCGCCCTCCGGGCGAGAAGAGAAATAGAGAGCTTGTTCACCAGGGACTGAAGTCCCTGGCAACAGTCGTACGCCCTGCGGGCGAGGAGAGGAATTACGACGCACAATTCATGGGTGGAGATGAGTCGCTGCTTTGTCCCCGCCCGGAGGGCGAGTGTGTTTAGCCAGGGACTTTAGTCCCTGGAACCGAGGTGAGTCAATAAATGTTTTTCCCGCCCGGAGGGCGGACGGGGTGGGTTATGCCGAGCGCGTACACGCAGAATTTTTACCATGCGGTTTTCAGCACGAAGCAGCGCGAGAATTTAATCAGCCCAGATTTAGAAACCCGCCTCTTTCCCTTCATCGGTGGTATTGTTCGCGACTTGCGTTGCACGTTGTTGGCCATCAATGGGATGCCGGATCATTTGCACTTGCTGATTCGATATCGCGCGGATTTATCGCATTCGGAGATGTTGCAGCAGATCAAGGGACGTTCGTCGAAGTGGATTCATGAGGCGTTTCCTGAGTTGAAACATTTTGCGTGGCAGGAAGGTTATGGAGGGTTCACCGTTAGCAAGTCAGTGGTGCCGGATGTGGAGGCCTATATCGGGCGGCAGAAGGAACATCATCGGAAGCAGGATTATCGAGCGGAGTTTTTAGAGTTGTTGAGGAGGCATGGAGTGGAGTTTTATGAGAACGAGGTGTTCAGGTGAGCCTCGTTCGCCCTCCGGGCGAAGGCATTTTTTGTCTTGATTCCTAACCAGGGGCTGGAAGCCCCTGGCTACAGGCGTGCGCCCTCCGGGCGAGGAGAAGGCGACTTACGCCAGCACGATCTTGTGTTCTTCGCCGGCAACTTCTTGGACGTAGCGAGGAACAGCGTAACCAGGCAGCTCGCGACGCATTTCCTCGATGAGGGAAATGCCGTGGCAGACGGGGACTTCGAAGTGGGAGGTGCCGCGGACGCGGTCGAGTTGGTGGAGGTAGTAGGGGGTGACGCGGAGGTTAACGAGGCGGCGGGAGAGATTGATGAGGGCGGGGGCGGAGTCGTTGATGCCGCGGAGGAGGACGGATTGGTTGAGGAGGGGGATGCCGGAGTCGGTGAGGCGGGCGAGGGCGGCGGCTGTGGTGTCGTCGAGCTCGTTGGCGTGGTTGGCGTGGATGACGACGATGGGGGTGAGGCGCGTGCCGCGGAGCCAGTCGATGAGCTCGGTGGTGACGCGGGAGGGGATGACGATGGGGAGGCGGGTGTGGATGCGGAGGCGGTGGACGTGCGAGATATCGGAGATGCGGCTCACGAGGTCGGCCAGGTGTCCATCGGTGAGGGTGAGGGGGTCGCCGCCGGAGAGGATGACTTCGTCGATGGTTGGGTCGGCTGCCAGCAGATCGAGGGCGGGTTGCCAGTCGGCGGGGGACTTGGGCGATTCGGAATAGGGATATTCGCGGCGGAAGCAGTAGCGGCAGTGGATGGCGCAGGCCCCGGTGGTGATGAGGAGGGCGCGGCCGTGATATTTTTGGAGCAGGCCTGGAGAGAGGAGGGCGGCTGAGTCGCCGACGGCGTCGGAGGCGAAGCCGGGCTGGTGGGTCAGTTCGTCGGCCAGGGGGAGAACCTGGCGGAGGAGGGGGTCGGTCGGATCCCCCTTGGTCATGCGGGCGATATAGGGCCAGGGGGCAAACAGGGGGAACTGCTGGGCGGCCGCTTGTGCCGGCTGTAGTAGATTGGCGGGAAGTTCCAGGGCTGCAAGCAGTTGGGCGGGGTCGCGGAGGGCGTGTTTGAGATCGGAATGCCAGGAATGTGGGGCGGGCCTCTGGCCGGCCGTGTCGGTGGGATCGTCTATGGCCGGCTGGAAGCCCGCCCCACGGGAAGTCCCCCCGACAGATTTGCCGTTCAAAGCTACAATTGGCATAACGTCAAAATAACTATTGCGAACCAATTGAAGTAGGGACCAACGCCGTGGGAACGTACAGGTCGGGTGATTTTAAGAAGGGAATCAAGGTACAGATCGATGGCGAGCCGTATCTGATGTCGGAAATGAATTTCCGGAAGCCGGGCAAAGGCAACGCGCTGTATGAGTGTACGCTGAAGAACTTGATTCGCGGGACGACGCTGAAGCGGGTGTTTCGCGGCGGCGAGGAGCTGGAAGCGGCGGATGTGGAGGACGTGCCTTGCCAGTATTTGTACGCGCAGCAGGACACGTTCTTCTTCATGAATTCGGCGACTTACGATCAATACGAGCTGTCGAAGGACAACCTGGAGGATGCTTGGAAGTTTCTGAAGGAAGGGGTGGGCGTCTCGGTTTTGCTTTTTAACGGCCAGCCGATCAGCATGACGCCGCCGGCGCATGTCGCGCTGAAGGTTGAATACTGTGAGCCCGGTGCTCGTGGCGATACGGCGACGAACGTGACGAAGCCGGTAAAAGTGGAAACTGGCGCGGAGATTCAGGCCCCGCTGTTCATTCAGATGGGGAATGTGATCAAGATCGATACGCGGACGGGGGAGTATATCGAACGGGTTTCGACGTAGTATTACAGTGTCTCAACCAGCCGGGACCAAACTTGGTCCCGGAGCGTTAGGAATGGCAGATCAATCTCAGCATCTCCGGAGCAGGTTTGCTCCCGGCTGATGGAATGGTTGAATTGCCGGAAATCTTTGCGCGGTCGGTGCGTTGCTCAGCACAGGCCGGAAATCTCGCAAAATCTGCCTGGAAAAGTGAACCCCCGATTTGGCAGTTTTGACCTACCGACTAGAATTGGGGTAGTGATGATGGTTTTTGTGATTCCTACTCCGCCGGCACTAGCACGATCATGATCGAGCCCGCTCGCATCCGCCGGCAGCTAATTCTTCGAGAAGCCGAGGGCTATCTCGATCTGATTACGGTATTTGGCGAGAAGATGCCGTGCCAGCCGATCGCACGCGATCAGTTGGCCCGCCGCGTGATCAAGACGCTCGATCGCATCGATAATCCCGGTGGCCACAAGGCGCACGTGCTGTTCCTGCGGGGGCAGGCCCTGCGGGCGATGGAGAATTTTATTGACGCGGTGCCGCTACTGCGCGAGGCGGCCGAGATTGAACCGCAGAATGTGCATATCCGGCTATCGCTGGGCTGGTGCTTCAAGCGGTGCCGGCGGCTGGACTTGGCGATTCAATCGCTGGAAGAAGCGCTGGAAGCGGATGCCTCGCAAGCGATCGTGCATTACAACCTGGCCTGCTATTGGAGCCTGGCCGGCAATGTGAAGCTGGCGGTCGCCTATCTCTCGCAGGCGTTCGACCTGGAACCGGAGTATCGCGATTTGGTGCATCGCGAAGCGGATTTCGAGCCGATTCGAAATCATCCGCATTTTTTGGCGCTGACGAGCGTGATTGTTTAGCGCTTGCGAAACGGCTGCTCGTCGAGAAGGTGCATTGCGCTGCGCTTATGCACCCTACAGGCTGGAGAGAGACATGGCCGGTCAGAGGCCCGCCTCACGTTTAGAAGGGGGAGTCGTCGGAGGGGGCGGTGACGAGGGCTTTTAGGGCGTCGAGCGTGTGGAGCACGTCGGCGGCGGAGATGTCTTGCCAGTTGTCGCGCTTGTGATGCAGGATGGCGAGTTTTAGCGAGTCGAAGGCTTCGGCGAGATCGCTTGGCAGATCGGGAAGGTTTTCGAAGGGGCGGACGAGTTCGACGGGCGCGGAAGAATGTTGAGTGTCGGCCATCCATTCGGCACCAGCGGAGTCGTCGCTGCGGGAATGGCCGCTCGTCTCATCGCCGAAGTCGGGGCCTTCGTGACGGGGGCCGGTGATTTCGCCATATTCGCCGGTGACGGGGGCTGGAGCGCTGCGAGCCGACTCGGCATCCTCGTCGGTTTCGCTGGTGACGACATCGCTGGCTCGCGGGCGGTCGGTTTCGACCTTACCCAGAGTTTCCCAGCGTTTTTCCCGCATGTGCGAGACGGACCAGCCGGATTGCTTGGCCCCTTCGAGCCACATTTCGGCGTCGTTCCAATCGATGGCGGCTTGAAAGTGGCTCCAGTAAAGGCCGGCGAAACTGTCTTGCTGCTGTCCGAACCGTTGATAGACCCGGCGGAGGCGGCCGACGTGTTGTCCGGTGACGCCGCCGACGAGTTGTGCCCAGGCTTCGTCGGAATATTCGCCGGCGGGCACTTCCTGGGCGGTTAGTGTCTCGCGCCACTCGACGATGATGCGGCCTTTTTCCCAGTTTGTCGTGCTGACCAGCCGGCTCCAGCGGCCGACATAAGGCTGCGAAGCTTCCACGAGGGAGTCGCTGAGGGGGAGGGTGCTAACTTCAGACGAATCGACAGCGGAATCCACAGAGACGCTTCCTGCGAGTGCTTGATAGGAATGTGCCGCAGCCAGCGGCGGGAGAGATACGTTAGCAGGGGCTAGGCAAAGGTGAAGACCCTACGAAAGAAACGCGAAAACCTGCAGCGCCGATAGCCTTTGTAAAAATAGACCGTCGGCAGCAGCCTGGGGATAAGTTGTCGGTGCGTGTTAAGCGAGTGCTAATAGGAGCAATGGCCACGAAAAACACGAAGAGACACGAAAAAAAGAAACACGAATTGGTTTTTGTGCCTTTTCATGTTTTTTGTGGCAATCTAGGCAAGCGGTAGCGATGAAGGCGGGGCGGGGGCGCGTTCGGCGGCCATGAAGCCACAATCTTTGTGCGTGCCGTCGCAGAAGGGTTTGTTCTTGGATTGGCCGCAGCGGCAGAGGGCGATGGCGGGCTTGTTGGCGGGGATGGTGAAGGCGTTGCCGGCGGCGTCGATGACGGTGATGGGGCCTTCGACGAGGAAGGGACCATTATCGCGGACTTTGATCGTAACTTGGGACATGGTGGCTTCCTTGAGCGAACCGAAGCGGGGGCACATGGAAGCTCATCGTAGGACGGGCGTGCGCCTGCGGCTATGGGCTAACGAAGGTTCGCGAGGCAGGAGGTTACCAGGCTGGAGCCTGGTAACCAGTCGGATTGGGGGAGGGCGCGGCTGCGCGGCGAAGCGGAGCTTCGAGGATGGCATTCCCAAGCGGAGCTTGGGAATGAGGTCACGGACTACTGACTACGTGCTCACTCGGCTTCGGCCAGAATGATGCCGGCGAAGCCGGGTTCTGGCGTAATGGCACCAGCGGGGCCGGAGCGCGCGGGAGAGTTTTCCGGGGAGGATAGCTCGGCCGGAAAGCCGTACGTTTTTCCGGCGGCGATAGCTGCCTGCATGACGCGCGCGGTGAAATCGTCACCAAGATCAATCACTGGCAGCGAGGCAAGTTCGCTGCGCAGCGATTGAAGCTCGGTAACAAGTAGTCGGGCCGGCTCGCTGGTGGCGAGATGCTGTTCGACCTATTCGCGTTCGGCAGGAGTTAGTTCGTCGTCAACGAAGGCACTGAGTAATTCATCTGGGAAGTCGCGTGTCATAACAACCCGTCATGTCGTAGCCCCTGGTTGGCCTTTGCC
>JANNTN010000154.1:0-3615 GCA_031394445.1 Anatilimnocola sp. | reverse complement strand
TGAGGCCGGTCTCTTCGAGCGATTTGGGCTCGGTTGGGCGGAAGCTTTCCTCGGAGAGGATCGAGGCCAGCAAACTGCCGGCGTGCGAAGTGTGAGTATCGACTGCTGCCATGGGAAACCGCTCCAGGGAACGAGTGCAATTGCCTAAGCCGGCCGTCCACAGGCAGGAGATCGACGCGTGGACCGCCAGACGGGGCAGGAAACCCTAGCTTATTGGTATGGATAATGAAGGGCGAGTTAAGGGTTAAGGGGCATTGGGCCGAGACTTTTTTGGAGGACGGAAAGCCTAAACATCGGATGTAAGTTGTTTGTGGTAAATGCTTTGTGAGTTGATAGATGTAGGTGATGGGTGCGTTAATGTTTAGGGTTCAGGGTTTTTGATTAGGCATATTGGAGGTGGATGATTAGGGGGTCAGAGGTTGCGGCCTCTATAAGTAGATTGCAATTTGGGCGAAAAACCGGGCGAGAATTTGGGAGATTTTTTCAAGCAGGAAGTGGCGGTTTTGTGCAGTCGTCGGCCATTTCAAAACGTTCGTTGCGTCTGTGTGCCGTTGGTTCGGCTAGTGCCCGATCGAACCGGCCAAGCAGGTACTGCTGGCTTCTGTTCCAACTTGCCCTGCTACAACGGCCGGCATCTTTGGCCGGCTACCACTCCACCGAAATGAGGCTCTACCCACAGGCCGCCTCATGCCCAAGATCACGTTAGAAAATCCCCTCGCCCTGCTCACTGCGGTCGTTCCGATCCAGCACTGGCCAAGCCAGTGGCACCCGGCGTCGGGGGCCTACGTTGGGGGTGGTTTCGACGAAAGTTGTCCCCTCTGAGGGACTGAGGCGGGGAAGGCTTTCCATTTGGGTGACGGCTATTCGCCAAGTAAGGGTTCTTTCCGCTTCAAGCCCCGACGGCGTCGGGGGCCTACGTTGGGGCTGAAATGAAGCGAAGCTGCGCTCGATCACCCGAGTGTCGCCGATTCCCATTGAGCAGCCCAGTTATGGCTGGCGCGGGTTGTCCACTTGGCACAGGCATTGCACTGATCGCTTGCGGCGAACTGTGCCGCGAGGTGTAATCTGTGCGGCTGCACATCAGGGAAGGCGAGCGAATGGTTCCAGGGAAAGTAACGACGCGGCTTCGGATTCGCACGAAAATTAATCTCTCCTATGTGGCTTACTGCATCGAAATGTTGGCTGATTGTGAAGAAAGCGGCGCTGGCGTTCTTTGAGGACAACGCGCCGCAGATGGGGGCGGCATTGGCATTCTATAGCACGCTCTCGCTCGCGCCGCTGATCGTGATTTCGCTTAGTATTGCGGCGGTGTTTGTGGAGTCGAAAGACGCGGAGGCCGCATTGATCGGACAGATGGTGCCGCTCGTGGGCGTTGAAGGCAGCCAGGCGATCAGAGATGTGCTCGAACAAAGCCGTCAGCCGCTATCGATGACGCTGGCAACCGCCCTCAGCCTGTTAACCTTGTTCGTTGGTGCGTCGGGAGTATTTGGCCAGTTGCAGACGGCAATGAACACCATTTGGAATGTTCCCACGCTGGTGACGGACAGTTATTGGGGAATCGTGCGTGGGCGGCTGCTGGCTCTGGTGATGGTGCTGGTCGCGTCGCTGCTGCTGTTGGGATCGTTGATCCTGAGCACGGCCGAGAAGTTCATCCAGAAACAAGCGGGGGAATGGTTGAGCGGAGGCGAATCGTGGCGACCTTTGCTGGGCGAGCTAGCGGTCTTTTTTGTAACGGTGCTGATGTTCGCGTTTGTTTTCAAGTTCGTTCCCGATACGCGCGTGGCGTGGCGTGACGTGTGGTTTGGCGCAGTAAGCACGGCCATTTTGTTCTGGGTCGGTAAAAGCCTGATTGGCCTGTATCTGGCCAAAGCGGCTCCGGCTTCTGCTTACGGAGCCGCGGGTTCGCTCGTCGCCTTACTTGTTTGGATTTACTACTCTGCGCAAATATTCTTTTTTGGCGCAGAACTGACGTATGCTTTTTCCCAGCAACGGCGAGCTTCGGGCGTGAATAAGCAGGATTCTCAAGTTCCAGCCGCTGCTTCACGCTAACGAGATTGTGGCGTTTGGCACGCTCGTTGCTTCTCTGAACCGGCACGCCTCTACCGTCCCTTACCAATGGATTGGATTCTGCTGTGTCCCTCGCTCTCGATTCACCATCGGAATTGACGTTTAGTGAAACGCCCAAGGTTGATTCAGGCGAGCGGAGTGACTGGGGGCCGGGCTGGGCACTCATCGTATTGGCGTCGCTGGCAATAGTAGGCGCACTGTACTGGGGCCGCGATCTAATCATTCCGATCCTATTGGCGCTGCTGCTCTCGCTTTTGCTGCGGCCGATTTTGCGGCGGACGAGGAAGCTGGGAGTGCCGGATCTTGTTTCGAGCTTTGTGATCGTCGCCTTTGTTGCGGCGATTTTTACTGGCAGTGTTTTCTCATTGATCGGGCAGGCCACCTACTGGCTTTCCGCGGCACCGGAATCGATCGAGCGGGTCCGGCGAATGGTGTCCACCTACCCGGGGCCGATGGAGGATTTGGCCAAAGCGGCAGAAGCCGTCCGCAATCTCACCCAAACAGGCTCAGCCAGTAGTAGTACTCCCCTGCCAGTCGTTGTGCAGTCGCACGAAGCGACCTACACCATCTTGGGGACCAGCGGACATATCGTGGGCTCGGCGATCATTGTGTTTGTGCTCGCGTTCTTCGTGTTGTCGTTCAGCGATACGTTGCTGAAGCAAGCCGTGGAGTCGCGTCCTTCGTTCTCGCAAAAACGAAACGTCGTGGAGCTGCTCTATAACATTGAAAACGGAATCTCGCGTTACTTGGCGACCATCACCATCATCAACGTCAGCCTTGGTCTCGTCACGGCGCTGATGTTGTGGATGCTGGGAATCCCCAGTCCGATATTGTGGGGTGTTATGGTCGCGACATTGAATTACGTTCCCCATGTCGGGGCATTTGCCTGTCTGGTCGTGTTATTTGTGGTCGGCGCCGTCACGCAAGAGTCGCTGGCTTGGGGCTTTGGCGTCGCAGCGGCCTTCGCGGTGCTAACGAGCGCTGAGAGCTACCTCGTAACTCCACTTGTTCTTAGCCGTTCGCTGCAACTCTCGCCGCTGGCAGTCATCTTGTTCGTGTTCTTCTTTGGTTGGCTGTGGGGGATCCTTGGTGGCTTGATGGCCGCTCCGCTATTGGCGGTGCTGAAGATCTTTTGCGACCAATTTGAATCGTTGCAACCTTGGGGCATGATCTTGGCCGGAAAATCGGCCCGCGGGTGAAGTTATTGCTGTCGTTGGCCGAATGGCCAGCCGGGAAGCTCGCCACAGGATTGCAACGCGAGGACAGCGAAGGCGGAGCCGGCGTTGGAGATGAGATTGCCGCAGTCGTGTACGGGGGAGCGGGTGAACCATTTACCGCTTTCACGCTGATGCGACTTGAGCCAGGTGATGCCCCGCTGAAGACGCGGATCGTCGGCGGCAACGCCGAGCTCGCGGGCGACGACAATCACGAAGCCCGTTCCGTAGCCGTCGCTGGTCGTGGTTTCAAGTGGCTGCCCATCGCTGCGAATTTTCCAGTCGGTGAGAAAACTAGAGGTTGACCAGCCGCCGTCAGGAAGCTGCAAGGCGA
>JANNTN010000143.1:0-6557 GCA_031394445.1 Anatilimnocola sp. | reverse complement strand
GTCGATGGCGGCCCGGATGCACTTGAAGGACCAGCGGGGCAATGTAGTGAGGCCGCCGAAGGTGCCGTTTTGGAAGGACCATTTTGCACTCGACGGCACGCTTGTGTTTGAGCTGCCGCTGGGCACCTATACCTTCGACCTGGAGGCGGGGCCTGAATATAAAGCCCAAACAGGCTACTTCACGCTGGAGCGAAACGCCAACGACACCAAATCGATCGAGATGCAGCGATTCGTCGATATGAAGAAGGAAGGCTGGTGGTCGGGCGATCTGCACATTCACCGACCGGCGGAAGAAATCGAGCCGCTGATGCGGTCCGAGGATTTGCACGTTGGCCCGGTGATTACTTGGTGGGCTAATCGAAAAAATTTTCAGGATCAGTCGAAGTTTAAGAAGAGCACGCCGGTTTCCTTCGATGGCAATCGGTTTTATCAGTTGCTGGGGGGCGAAGACGAGCGCGAAGGGGGGGCGCTGTTGTTTTTCAACTTGCCGGAAATACTTCCGCTGAATGGCTCAAAGCCCGAATATCCGTCTGGGGGAAAGTTCATCGAGTTGGCACGGCAGACGGCGGAGGCTCATATCGATGTTGAGAAGCCGTTTTGGTGGGATATGCCGATGTGGGTGGCTACGGGGCAGGTGAGTTCGATCGGATTGGCCAACAACCATCAGCATCGCGACGGGATGCTCGACAATGAAGCCTGGGGAAAGCCGCGAGAAACGGCGCTCTATCCAGCACCGCAGGGGAACGGCCGGTGGTCGGAACACATCTACTATCAGCTTTTGAACTGTGGCTTGCGAATTCCGCCGTCAGCCGGGAGTGCGTCGGGCGTGCTGCCCAATCCCGTTGGCTACAACCGCGTGTATGTGCATTGCGGTGAGACGCTGGAGTGGGACAAATGGTGGGAGAATTTGCGGCTTGGTCGTGTGGTGGTGACGAATGGTCCGCTGTTGCGGCCGCGTGTCTTCGGTCCTGGCGCGGAGCAGGAGGGTGCGCTGCCTGGGCATGTGTTTCAGGCGGACCAGGGCAAAAGCGTGGAGCTGCAAATCGAGCTGAAGCTTTCGACACGCGACCCCATTGAGTATTTGGAGGTCGTGCAGGATGGTAAAACGATGCATGAGGTGCGCCTGGATCAATGGGCCAAAGCGGGGGGAAATTTGCCGTCATTAAAATTCGATCGCAGCGGCTGGTTTTTGATTAAAGCGGTCACGAGTAACCCCAAGACGTTTCGTTTTGCCAGCACGGGGCCTTATTATGTTGAGATTGGATATGAGCCGCGGGTGAGCAAAAAGTCGGCCCAATTTTTCGCCGATTGGGTCTATGAACGGGCCGGTCGCATCAAGTTGGACGATGCCAAGCAAAAGGACGAGGTGCTGGAATATCACCGGCACGCGCGGGACTTTTGGCGGAAGAAACTGGAAGCGGCTAACGCGGAATAGGGAAGGGATTTCGGCTTGTGTGTGGCACGTTTCTCTGGCCAGACACTCGGCACCCGCAAGCTCGACATTTGACCTGCGCGGGAGTAGCGTAACGCTTGCCTCTCGTCGCCTTTCTCGTTCACACTCTTCGTCGCCATGTCCGACGTCACCCGCATCCTCTCGCAGATCGAGCAGGGCGATCCCCAGGCGGCAGAGAAACTCCTTCCGCTCGTCTACGACGAGCTGCGCAAGCTGGCAGCCGCGAAGCTCGCCCAAGAAAAGCCGGGGCAGACGCTCGTGGCGACCGCGCTGGTGCATGACGCCTATATCCGACTGGTCGATGGTCCAACGGCTCAGCGCTTTGACAGTCGAAGGCACTTTTTTGCTGCTGCTGCGGAAGCCATGCGACGCATTCTTGTAGAACAGGCTCGCCGCAAGCGTCGCGAGAAGCATGGCGGTGGACTGGAGAGGGTGGACCTCGACGAGAACCAATGGATTACATCGACCACGCCGGAGCAAATGCTGGCCGTCGATGAAGCGATCGCAAAGCTCGCGGAAGAAGATCCCATTGCCGCTGAAATCGTCAAGCTCCGCTACTTTGCGGCCGTGTCGCTGGATGAAGCGGCTGAGATGCTTGGCATCCACCGCGCAACCGCCTTTCGGCATTGGGCTTACGCTCGCGCATGGATCCGTGCGGACGTGCAATCCGACCGCACGCCTACCGAGTAACACGAGCCTCTAGGAATTATTTTCCCAGATCGTGCGACAAATTGCGGCCTTTCGTCGCATAGAGAAATAGAGCGCATTTCGCACGGGTGATTGCCAGTAAACTCCTGCGACCACGGGGCTTGCCCCCGTGGAGCATTCACTGGCAAGCTACGCGAGCGCCTCCCACGCACCGATTGCGCCGACCGAAAACGGCACGATGACAGAGTACCAGACCGCCGGGCAAGAGAGACATACGATGGCTACCCAGACTAAAAATGCCAAGGAAATCTTTGTTGAAGCCATTGAGCAATACGCGCCCAGCCAGTGGCCAGGGTTCTTGAGCGTTGCCTGTGACAATGACGCTTCACTTCGCAACAGAGTGGAGATTCTGCTCAAAGCACACATGGGCGATGAGAGTCTTCTGGACCGACCGGCGATTGCGCCAGCCCCCACGCTGGAGCAGTCCGCCGAACGCCTCGGCGCCCTCATCGGCCCCTATAAGCTCTTGGAGCAAATCGGTGAAGGCGGCATGGGAGTTGTCTATGTCGCAGAGCAAACCCAGCCAGTCCGCCGTCGTGTCGCGCTGAAGATCATCAAGCCGGGCATGGACACGAAGCAGGTGATCGCTCGCTTCGAGGCCGAACGGCAAGCACTGGCCATGATGGACCATCCACACATCGCGAAGGTGCTGGATGCCGGCACGACGGACGCCGGTCGTCCTTACTTCGTGATGGAGCTCGTGCGCGGGCTACCTGTTACCGAATACTGTGACAAAGCGCGACTCAGTCCGCGTCAGCGGCTGGCGCTGTTCATTGACGTCTGCCACGCCGTGCAACATGCCCACCAAAAGGGAGTCATTCATCGGGATCTAAAACCGTCGAACGTCATGATCACCGTGCATGACGGTCGCCCGGTGGCCAAGGTGATCGACTTCGGCGTCGCGAAGGCCGTCGGCCAACAGCTCACCGAGCGGACGGTCTATACAGCCCATACCCAGCTTGTGGGCACTCCGCTGTATATGAGTCCCGAGCAAGCCGACTTCAGCAGCCAGGATGTCGATACCCGCAGCGATGTTTATTCGCTGGGCGTGCTGCTCTACGAATTGCTCACCGGCCAGACGCCGTTCGACAAGGAAACGCTGACGAAGGCCGGCTTCGACGAGATGCGTCGCATCATCCGTGAAGACGAACCACCGTCTCCCAGTCGTCGCTTCAGTACGCTCAGCGCCCAGGCCATTTCGACTGTCTCGCAGCACCGCAGCGTAGATGAGCGCCATCTTGGCCGCGTCCTGCGCGGCGAACTCGATTGGATTGTGATGAAGGCGCTGGAGAAGGATCGCTCCCGCCGCTACGAGTCAGCGTCGGCGCTCGCCACCGACATCCAGCGTTACCTTTCCGATGAACCCGTCCTCGCTTGCCCCCCAACTACTATGTACCGCTTCCAAAAATTCGCCCGCAAACACAAAGCATCCCTGACCACCGCAGCCGCAATCGCAGTTTGCCTCATTTTGGGCACGACGGTGAGCGCCTGGCAGGCCGCGAGAGCTACTACAGCCGAGGCGCAGGCTAACGCCAATGCCACGCAGGCCCAAGCCAGCTCGCAGGAAGCCAAGGCGAAAGCCCAAGAGGCCACACAGCAGCGCAATGAGGCTCAGCAACAGCGCGACGAGGTCAAAGCCCTAGCCGACAAGCTTGCCGCCAATGAGCAGCAACTACAGCGCACTCTCTACGCGGCCCACATGAACCTGGCGCATAACGCATGGGAAGCCGGAAACATCGATCGGGTGAACGATCTACTGAGTCTGCATCGGCCCAAGCCGGGAAAAACCGACTTGCGTGGCTTTGAATGGCACTATCTCTACCGCCTGTGCCACGCCGACCTTCTCACGATCAAAGGGGGTAGCCCTGCTTTCAGCCCGGACGGGAAGCGGCTGGCCTGCTTTGATGGGAACATCGTGAAAATACGAGACGCACAGACTGGCCAGGAACTGCTCGCCTGCGGGAGCCACACCGAGGGAGTCGAAAGCTTGACCTTCAGCCCCGACGGCAAACGCATCGCCTCCTGGGGTGGAATCTACTGGGATAGCACCAAGAACGCGTACGCTGAAAAACCGCGTGGAGAGTTGAAAATATGGGATGCCCAGACGGGCCAGGAACTCCTCGACTCAAAGGGGCATGCCGACTGGATCATGAGCGCGGCCTTCCGCCCTGATGGTCAGCGCATCGCCACCGCCTCTCTCGACAACACGGTGAAAGTTTGGGATGCGCAGACGGGCCAGGAACTGCTCACGATCAAGAACCGCACCAAAATGGCCTACAGCGTCGCCTTCAGCCCGGACGGCAGTCGTTTGGCCGGTGCTGGCCAAGATGGGGCTACCGTATGGGATGCCGATACAGGTCACGAACTCCTCACGCCGACAGGAGGTAGCTGGAGCGTAAAGTTCAGCCCGGATGGCAAACGCCTGGCTAGCGGCAAGAGCGTATTAGACGCCCAGACTGGCGAGGGTAATCGCTCACGCCCCGATGAGGAGTGCGGGTGCGGATTGGTCTGAGAAATGAGCTTGGACAGCAGCGGTGATAAAGGCGAACGTGTTGCGGGATTGCTGTCGGCAGGTTTCCACGACAGTCAGCATGGTCTCTACGAAGCGGCTGCCGTGGGCGCTTTGCGTGCCGAACGACAGTTTTCGCCAGATGACGGCGTGCCGCAGAGCCCGTTCGCTGGCGTTATTCGTGGGTTCGAGGCCTTCGATTTCCACGAAGGCCCACAGCCAGTCTCGGTGGTCGTATAGTTCTCGGCACATGCCCATCAAGCGGGCATTGCCGCTGAACAACCCGCGCAGCAGAAGTGCTTCCACCTCTCGGCGGATGGGTTTCATCAGGCGCTCGAATCCCCGGCGAGTGATGGTCCCGTCGCGGTAGCGCGCCCAGTGGCGGAACATGGCTTTCGTGGGGCGCATCAGGTCGCGTCCTAGCCGTTTGACTTGTTGGTCCTGGTCATCGATCAGGGCCTGAAAGTCACGCTTCAAATGAGCCCAGCACCACTGCAGTTTGCCCAAGCACCAGTACATCTTGGCCCGATCGCAGTTGACCACACCCGAGAACTGCTCGGTGAGCAAGTCTCCCAGGATCGTAGCGGCCCGCGACGTACGGATCGCAAACACCGTGAATGTGGTGGCGACGAAACCCCATAGCCAAGCCTTGGCGGAACCTTCCTTGGTGGGTGTTTCATCGATCCCCAACTGATCCTCGGTCGGCAGTTGTTTCGCGAGTTGGTCATAAGGCGATTGCAGCGCTGCCGTGGCCTGTTTTTGCAACTTGACCACCCACCCCGGCGAGCAAGGCTGACCGAGGACTTGCTCCAAAAACAAGGCCACTCGCCGTTTGCTCTGCCGAAAGCAGCCCATCAGCAATGCCGTCAGAGCCACCAATCGTGGCCCTGCCTGACTGGCGGGAACTCCCGGCGGCAACCGGCCACAGGTCGTGACACCGCAGCCCGGACAGAAGAGTCGATGGAGTTGGTATTCGGTGACCAGCGGTTTGATCTCGGGCAATTCCCAGACCTGGTGTCGCAGCGGAAGGGGGTCGTTCCCCGTCAGCTGGCCTCCGCAGCGGCGACAAGCTGCTGGCTTGCGTGATACGACTTCGCTGCATTGCTCCGTGGGAATCAAAGCCCGCTCGTGTTTGGGATGTCCCGGCTGTCCGCCCGATTTCTTCTTCGACCGCGGCTTCGCGATAGGCGGTTTGGCATGCGGATGCTGGGAACTGGGCGGCAGAGAGGAATTCTGCGGCGTCTTCCTCAGCCCGGCTAACTCGGCCTTCAATTCCGCCAGTTGCTGCTCATAATGATCGATGATCGCCCGCACCAAGGCCCGAATCTCAGGCGGCAAGGCGGCCAGTTGCTCCGGAGTAATCGGCGGCTGCGACATTGCCATGGTGTCGCCGATTCTCGCCGCCGCGCGAAGAGCAATTCTCCGCCAAAATCAAATCGGGCTGTGAGCGATTACGACTAGAGCCAACCAGAGTCCAGAAAGATAGGGAGTGAGTATAGGGACGGAGATCAACAAGCGCCGCAGGCCCCTTTGTCGAGCATATTCTCGAATCAAGTCGCCGTAGGTCACGACATCCGGGCCACCGATCTCGAAGATGTGGCTCTCGCCCGTTGCCAAATCTTTCGCTGCCAAGAGATACGCCAGTACGCCGTCCACGGCGATGGGTTGCGTGGCCGTGGCAAGCCAGCGAGGGCAAAGCATAACCGGGAGACGATCCGTCAAGGACTTCATCAACTGGTACGACGTGCTGCCCGCTCCGACGACCATCCCGGCCCGAAACTCGATGGTTTCGACGCCCGATCCTCGAAGGATTTCGCCAACCTCGTGCCGACTCCGCAGGTGCGGCGAAAGTTTCGGATCGGCGTCGTCGCCCAGACCACCCAGGTA
>JANNTN010000138.1:0-3545 GCA_031394445.1 Anatilimnocola sp. | reverse complement strand
TCACGCTCGAACGGCTCGAAGCACTCTGCGGCCGCCGGCTGCAGCGGCCTTTTTCGCGGCAAACAGCGTGGGTAGTGATACTCCCAGTCCCGTCAGTGCCCCAATTTGCAAAAAGCTGCGACGGCTAACGCCATCGCAATCGGTGGATCGACCGGTGGTGAACCTAAGCACGGCGGAGACTCCTGTTGGAAGGTGGCCTGCGCGAGCCGACCAACGCTTCGCGTCGGTGCCCACGCTGGTCCCACCCTACTAAGAGGCAAAATTCTCTAGGCGGGGACTCGATGTTTATCGACCGCGGGCGCGGCCACACCGAGCGCCAAACATCCTACCACAATGGTCTGTCGGTCGAAATCGAATCCTTGTTACGTGTAGGAGCAAGTATTTGGCAGGTGGCTAGGGAAGGCAGGAGGGGGCAGTGGCTGGCGTTAAAGATTAGATGTTTTTTTGGCCGGGGGGGGCGATTTGGTCGTTGTAAGTTGTTGGTGGCTTGGGAGTTGAGATTTCGGGGGGGAGTGGGGTGCGCTCAAGATGAGCGGTATATCAGTGGTCCGTAGTTCGTTGTCAGTAGCCAAGTAGGTAAATAGCCGCAGTGAGGGCGCAGTTTAGGTAAGTCCCTCGCTGACGCTTCGGGTTAGTGTAAGGCTCCTCGCCGACGCTTCGGGTCAGTGTGAAGTCCCTCGCTGACGCTTGGGGTTAGTGTGCAGGGAGCATTCGCCCAATAGATACATTGCAATTTGGGCAAAAAACCGGACGGAATTCTTGTTACATGGGCAAGAATTCAGGAAGTTTTTTGGGTCGGCCGAGACTACCCATCCTGCAGAATTGCCGTGGCACCGTTGCGGCCGCAGGCTCCGATGACGCCGCCGCCGGGGTGGCTGGCGGCACCGCAGAGGTAGAGGCCGCGAATGGGGGTGCGGTGGTCGGCCCAGCCGGCAACGGGCCGCAGGGAGAAGAGCGAGTTGAGCCCCATCGCTCCCTGCATGATGTTGCCGCCGGTTAGACCTAGTAGCCGCTCCAGATCGAGCGGTGACAGCACTTGCCGATGCAGGATCGCTCCCGGCACGTTGGGCGCATAGCGAGCCAATAGCTCGATGCAGCGATCGCCAAAATCTTCCTTGATGTCGTCCCAACTTTTGCCTTCCGCCAGTTTGTAGGGCGCGTATTGCACAAAGATGTTCATGACATGCTGGCCCGGCGGCGCGATCGTCGGATCGACGCTGCTGGGCAGGGTGATCTCCAAGATCGGCTCAGTGCTGGGCCAGCCGTACTTGGCGTCGTCGAAGGCGCGTTCGATGTAGTCGAGCGTCGGGCTGATGTGAATCGTGCCGCGATGGTGCGGGGCGATGCCGCTGGCCGGCAGGCAAGTAAACTGCGGCGGCTCGGAGAGGGCCAGATTGATCTTCACGCTGGCCGAGGCATAGTCGATCTTGGCCACGGCCTCGCGAAACGGCCGTGGTAGCTCGTCAGCGGTCAGTAGTCGCTCGAATGTTTGATGGGCGTCGATGCTGGAGGCGACCACGGGTGCTTCGAGCAGCATATCGTCCCACAGCACGACTCCCGCCACTTGTCCGCGATCGACGATAATTCGCTTCACGGATGATTCGCGGCGGACTTCGACGCCCAGGTCGTGGCACGCCGCCGCGAGGGAGTTGGCCAGGGCTCCCATGCCTCCTGCGACATAGCCCCAAACGCCGCGCTGCCCGCCCGCTTCGCCCATCACATGGTGCAGCAGCACGTAAGCGGTGCCCGGATACGAGGGGGAAGCAAAGGCACCAATGACGGCGTCGGTTGCCAGTGTCGCCCGTAGCACCTCCGCCTCGAACCACCGCTCCAAGATCGGCCGGGCCGCGCCGGTGAGCAGTTCCAGCGCGTCGGGAATTTCACCGCCAAGTCCGCTCAGCGTTTGATACAGCTCCATCATCCGCGACGCATCTTTCAGCCGCTTGCCCATGCCGATTTTTCGCCATTCGTTCGGCAGTGGCAGCGGATCGGGAGCGGCTTGTGCGAGCAGCGGCTCAAGCGCCGCCGAAACACGCTCTAGCAAGCGATTGTAGGCTGGGTAGCGCTCGGCGTCGCGCTGGCTGAACTTTGCGATCTCGCTCCGCGTTATCCGCTCATCCGGCCCCATGAGGAGCGAGCGGCCATCCAAGAGGGGCGTAAACGACGACGGATCGCGGGGCAGAATGTTCAGGCCGTATTGCTTCAGCCGCAAGTCGCGAATGATCTCTGGCCGGAAGAGGCTGATGACATACGAAGCCACCGAGATTTTGAAGCCCGGCCACAATTCCTCTGTCACCGCGCAGCCGCCCAGCACATGCCGCCGCTCCAACACGCAGACTTTTTTGCCTGCTTTCGCCAAATATGCCGCCGCCACGAGGCCGTTGTGGCCGGCACCGATGATCAGACAGTCGAAGCGTTTGTTCATAATTGATCCGATGCGGGATTGTAGAAGGATGCGGGACTGGACGAAAGGATGCGGGTAAGCCACAACTGGGTCGATGAATGAGTCGCCGAATGAGAATCGCAATGCTGAACTGGTCTGGGCCAGGCTGTTGGTATTGGCGGCGGCGGTGCTGTGGAGCACGAGCGGTTTTTTCGTCAAAGCGCCAGATTTAAAGGGTTGGCCGGGGCCGGTGATTGCGTTCTGGCGGGCGGCCTTTGCCTGCGTGGTGCTGTGGCCGCTGGTGCGGCGGCCGACGTGGTCGTGGAGGCTGCTGCCAGCGGCGGCAACCTTCGTCGCGATGAACTACACGTATCTGACGGCGATGGCCAAGGGGTCCGCGGCGAACGCCATTTGGCTGCAATTCACCGCGCCGGTGTGGGTATTGCTCATCGGCGTGTTTGTGTTTGGCGAGCGGGCCGTGTGGCGTGATTGGCTGCTCATTGCTTTCGCCGCGGCGGGCGTGGCGGTGATCTTGTATTACGAGTCTCAGGGGGAATCGCTGGAGGCTGTGGGCTGGGGGCTGGCCTCTGGGCTGCTCTTTGCCGGTGTGGTCCTCTCTCTGCGGCAAATGCGGAATATGGAATCTGCCTGGATCGTGGCCGTGAATCATTTGGCCACGGCAATTGTCCTTGCGCCGTTGGCACTTGCACCCGATGGCGAGCATTTTCCTACCGGTATTCAGTGGCCGTTTCTGGCGGGGTTGGGAATTTTACAGATGGGCTTGCCGTATGTGCTGTTCGCTAGAAGCCTGAAACATATCTCCGGACACGAGGCAACTGGTATTGGCTTACTTGAACCACTACTCGTGCCCGTGTGGGTCTATCTGGCTTGGGGGGATAAGCCGGCGTGGTGGACGCTGGTGGGGGGTGGGTTCATCATGGTGGGGCTGGTGATTAAGTATGTGGGTGCGGCAAAGTTGGCGCGAAAGTAGTCTCGTCTGCCTGTGAGAGACGGAATTAACTTGCCGCGTTTCAAAAGCTGCTTGTGCCGCCGCTCCGCGGCTAAGCGAATTTGTTGAATAAGATCCGTGGGGTTCGCGGGGAACCACCCCACACAAATAAACAGTCACCGCCAAGCCCCCGGCAGCAGATAGAAAGTAAAA
>JANNTN010000126.1:0-9432 GCA_031394445.1 Anatilimnocola sp. | reverse complement strand
GGCCAAGAATGTTTCGGATATCGGGCCCGCAAGTCTTTGCGGACCATGGCATAGGTGTTCGCCCAAAAGCTGGCCAGGTCGTCGGTGATTTGAGCGACGCGCATGTTCGGCGCGAGCAGATGCATCAGCACCGCGATGCGTCCGCCCGCCACGCGCGGCGTCTCCCGCATGCCAAAAATCTCTTGAATTCGCACCGCTAGGATCGGCGGACGGCCCGCTTCGTATTGCACGGCAATGTGGCTGCCGCTGGGCACTTCAATTCGTTCCGGGGCTTCGCGATCGATCGTTTGCAGTTGCTGCCAGGAAAATAGCCTCTTCATCGAGCCCAGCCACGGTGCCCGCCGCAGGTCGGCAAACGATCGACAGCCGGAGGCTAGTTGCGGCAACAAATCGCGCAGTTCCGACTCGCCGATGGGCGGCAACTTCAGATCGGGCATGGCTTGTGCGAGAAAGGCCACACGGCCGCGAAAGTTGGTTAGCTCGTCGTTGTCGGTGGGAACGGACCTTTCTGGTTGAGTAGAGGCAGCCTCGACCAATGCCTGGGCAATTTCGGCCTCGCCGGGTGCCCCCGCTTGCGATTCTTCCAGCACCAAACCGTCGTAGGACACCTGTCGCAGACAAGTGATCCGTTCCGTGGCCGGATCAAAAGTGATGCGTTGTTCCGTCGAAAGCTCTTCGGCTGGCAACCAATCGCGATTGATGGCCGAAGCCTGCCGAACCAAGGCTTCCGTCGCCTGCCCATCCACATCAATACACAAATAAAGATCCTCGTCGGCCAGGGCGACCTCGTCCGCGAGCCGCACGCCGCGCCCGCCGACCATCAGGCCGCGGCGACTGCCTGGCTCACGCGCGGTTGCCACCCGGTCGGGATAAGCAGCCAGAAGCGAACGTAAAAAGCTCGAATCGCTCGCGCTGCCGCTCGCGGCCTGCTCCCTCCCTGGCTTGAGCAGCCGCAGCAATTGATCGCGCGTTCGCAAAATGTGCTTGGCAGCGGAGGTGTTCAGGGAACCGACTTCCGAGTCAGTCCGCCCCGACTCTTCGTAAGACTCCAGCGCATGCGCACGATCGAGGGTGTCGCTGCGGCTGCGGTGTTGAGCCGTGCGACGTTCACCATATTCTCGCGGCTGGCGAATGAAGGGGTCGCGTTCGGATAGCAGTGCCGCAGCCAGAGCAACTTGCTCGGCGACTCCGCGCTGCTGCCCTTCGATGAGCAAACGACCGATGCGCGGGTGAACGGGCAAATCGGCAATGCGGCGGCCGAGCGGTGTGATTCCCTTTGTGTTTGCCGCGCCCAGTCGCGTCAGCAAGCTTTGCGCACGCTCTAGTGCTCCCGCGGGCGGCGGCTCAAACCACGGAAACTGTTTTAGATCGGGCTCGATCCAACACAGCACTTGTAAAACAGCCCCGGCTAAATCCACTCGCTCGATTTCTGGCTGCTCAAACGGGTCGCGGGCGCGCTGCGACGCTTCGGGCCATAGTCGCAGGCAAACTCCCGCTTGGGTTCGTCCGGCGCGGCCGGCGCGTTGATCGGCCTAAGCCCGCGAGATCGGCCCTAACTCCAGGCGATCCAAACCGGTGCGATCGTCGTACCGCAAGCTGCGGGAAAGACCGCTATCGATGACGCACGTCACCCCTTCGATCGTCAATGAAGTCTCGGCGACATTCGTCGCGAGAATGATCTTGCGGCGTGTGCTCGGCGCGAGCACCGCGTCTTGTTCGTCAGCCGCGAGGTCGCCATAGAGTGGCAACACGACGCAATCCTGGCCGAGTCCCAAGCTTTCCAAACGCTTTTGGCATTGCCGAATCTCCCCCACGCCCGGCAAAAACACCAGGCAATCGCCGGGAGTGGCCGCGATCGTTTGCTCGACCGCTTGGGTAATAAGGTCTGGGAGAGGCCGTCGATCGAGCTGGGGCCAGTAGCGAACCTCGACCGGAAAGGTGCGGCCGAGGCTTTCGATGAGTGGGCAATTGCCAAGGTATTTCGCGATGGGTTGACCTGCCAAGGTCGCCGACATGACAACGATTTTCAGGTCGGGACGCACGGATTGCTGAATTTGCCGAACCATGGCCAGTGCGAGGTCGCTGGCCAGTGAACGCTCGTGAAATTCATCGAACACCACCACCGAAACGTCCGGTAAGAACGGTTCGTCGAGCAGCCTGCGCAATAACACCCCCTCGGTCATAAAAGCGATGCGGGTGCGAGGGCTGACGCGCGACTCGAAGCGGACTTGATAGCCAATTTCCTCGCCGAGTGTGCCCCCCCGCTCAGCCAAGACGCGCACCGCGCTGGCCCGGGCCGCAACGCGTCGCGGCTGCAGCACGAGCACCTTGCCGTTGCCAGCCAAGGCCGCATCAAGGATCGCGGGGGGCACGCGCGTGGTCTTGCCCGCGCCCGGCGGAGCGTGAATGACGACCGCAGGTGCCGCGCGGAGCGCCGCCACGATGCGGTCCAGCTCGTCGTCGATCGGTAAGCGTGAGAGGTTGCGAGCCACAGTCGAATCGATTGATACAGCGGAGTAACGATTTTCGGTCTGCTGATTTCTACCGTCAGCAGCGCACTTGCTTCAAGGACGAATGCGCGCCGCGGCTGCGTGTTGCGGTCGCGCGGCGCTGTTGTAATCGCGCAACACAATGCTAATTGCGCGCTGCAGCGCGAAAAAAGATTTTCATTAACTTGATCAAAGTTATTGCATTGTCATGGGGTTGTTGATTACGCTAAGCGCTGAAGCGTATTGATGATGTCGTGGCGTGGAACTCGGATTTCGCTCGACCATCTTGCGTGGGCCCTTGTGAGCCAGACTATGCAGCGCCAAATCGCCGCGTTCGTTGAACAGCCTTCGAGAAAGACTTTCCTGGCTGCTCGTGACGCTGTGCTGCGTGAATCTCCGCTGCCACTGATTGCGGCAGAAATCGTCGTGCTCGATCGCATGCTCGACCAAGAACAGTATCAAGACATGCTCGACCGGCTTGATACGCTGCCGCCCGCCAAGGTGCTTTCGCCGCGCGTCCATTTTCTGGCCGCCGAAGCTGCTGATGCGCTCGGCCACACGACGGATCGAGAATTGGAACGCTGCCTCTTCGTGGTAACGCTGAAAGGCTTGCTCGCCACCGGCGACGGCACAAGCGCCAATCCCTATCTGGTTTGCAACTCCAGCGACGAACACGACATCTTGGAAGCGCTCGGCTGCGAGGCCAGCCGCCAATCCATCGTCGAAAACGCCGGCCGCATGTGCGAAGTCGTCTCCTGCTCGGACGGGCGAGAAGTGTGGTTCGACGTGACCGAAGTCCTTTCCCCGCCAAAGCTTACACGCCGCAGTCGCGTGATCAGGCGGAAGCCCGTGAAGCCGCGGCGAAGCCGGCTGGCCAGGTAGAGCGGATGGATTGCCGCCAAATGTATTAGTACTTCATTGGTTGTCGTCTTCGTTCGATCGACAACGGCCACCGTCGACTTGTCACGACTCGTTTTTAGGGTTGTAAAATCTCTCGTTGAAAAACTGGTGGGATTTTATGCGTTTTACGATTCGAGACGCTTTGTGGCTAATGATTATGGCTGTCGCGAGCTTTTGTGCGGCGGTATGGTCGTTTCAGCGTGGGATAGAGTTTGCCAAAGCAAGCGAACCTATTGAGCTTAGTGATGCGAGGTACAACCTCGAAGGCTGCAAGGCGTGTCTCAAAAAGCATGGGCTGGAACCGCGCTGCGCTGACGAATAATCAATTTAGGACAATACCCCCACATCGCTTTCGTTGCTCCGCCGCGCCCCTTCAGGTACCATCAACTCGGTAGCGTCCTGTCCCACCCCCACCTCCCGCCTGGTTCGAGGTTCTGCCAATGCGATCCTTCGCGCCCCTGTTCTGTTTGTTGGCCGGTTTAGCCGGTCTGTTTATTTCCACCGCCGCTGCCCAAGAGTGGACCCGCTTTCGCGGCCCCAATGGCACGGGCGAATCGGAAGCAAACACAATTCCCGCCAGTTGGACCGAGTCCGACTTGAATTGGCGGATCGAACTGCCCGGTCTCGGCCATAGTTCGCCGGTCCTGTGGGGCGAGAAGATTTTTGTCATGAGCGCCGAGCCCAAAGAGGCCACGCGTTATGTCCTGTGCATCAATTCCAAAGACGGCAAAGTGCTCTGGCGGAAGGATTACCCCGGCGTGCCGCATCATTTGCACCTCAACAGCAGTTTTGCCTCGGTCACCCCGGCCTGCGATGCGGAGCGGGTCTATGTCGCCTGGTCCGATCCCGATTTCACCCGGCTGATGGCTCTGGACCACAGTGGTAACGAAGTCTGGACGATCAACCTCGGACCCTGGATCAGCCAGCACGGCTTTGGCTGCTCCCCTATGCTCTACGAAGACCTCGTGGTTCTCAATTGCTCGCAGGAAGACTCCAAACGGCCCGGCGACCCCAAGCCCACCGCCAGCTTCATCGTCGCGGTCGAGCAAGCCACCGGCAAAATCCGCTGGCGCACCGACCGCAAGATGGACTCCGCCTCCTATTCCGTCCCCACACTTCGCAAAAACGAATCCGGACAGGATGAACTGCTGTGCAATAGCCAGGGTGAAGGGCTATTCGCGCTCGATCCCAAAACGGGCAAGCAAAATTGGGCCGCGCCCGTGCTTTCCATGCGGTCCATCAGTTGCCCGCTTTATGTCGCGGGGCTGGTGTTTGGCTCGACTGGCTCAGGCGGTGGCGGCCACTACCTCGTTTCGGTCAAACCTGGCAAAGATCCTCAAGAGGCGTATCGCGTTAAAAAGTACGCACCGTACGTCTCCTCGCCGGTTTGTCGCGGCAACCTGATGTTCCTCTTTGAGGACCAGCAGGGGCACGCCTCCTGCATCGATGCGGCCACCGGCGAGCAGCACTGGTTTAAGCCTCGCCTAGGCGCGACGTTCTACGGTTCCCCCGTGCGAGCCGGTGACAAAATTTTTGCCATCGACACAACAGGAACTGTCATCTGCGTGGCTGCCGACAAGGAGTTCAAGGAACTCGGCCGCACCGAGCTCAAAGAGCTTAGCCGCAGCACCCCCGCCATCGCCAACGGCCGGCTTTATATCCGCACCGTTTCACACCTTCTATCCGTTGGCGGCAAAGTGCCAGCCCTGTAAAGGCGAGCGGGAGACGTCAGCCTCCCGGTAAGTTTCCCGTTCCAATTCGCCGTCCATTACCTCGGCGGCGGCGGCGCTGCCTGTGGAGTAGGTGTCGCCGGTGTTCGCGGCCCAAACAGGCGATTGATTCCTTGCCCAATATCCCCCTGCAGCAGGCCCCCCCCTTGTTGCAGCAATCCGCCTTCGCCTTGCAATCCACCGCCTTGCAACGTCTTTTCGAGTTGCTTGTTGAGCGCACCTCGCACGGCTGAACCGGCCAGTTGCTTGCCCAGATCGGTCAGACCGCGCGTATCCAGCCGCGGCTGCTTGAGCGTGCCCGTAACGGGAATCGTCAGCACCTGCCCCTTTAGCGAGCCGAGCAGGCCTTCCTGCTTCTTGATCCAACTATCCGGAATCGGAATCGTCGTTACCAAATTCACCTGTTGCGATTCGATCGCGACGGTCCCTTCGGTCGTGATTACCACGTCCCCCAGACTCATCTTGAAGCCGCGATTTCGCACGACGCCATCCTGCACCTCGAAAAACACGTCCTGCGGTGGCAATGTTAACAATACTTGCGATGGACTTTCGCTTGCCGCCGCTCCGCCTGCTCCACCAGCCCCGTCGATAAACGACTTCACCTGCTTAATGACACCCAAAAACTGCTGCGGCATTGGCCCGGGACCGATTTGAGCTGACTGAATCGCCAGCGTCCCCGCCACACTGCTCGTCATCGGCGCGGCGATCGGCACGTTCGCGCCTTCCAGCGACAACGAGAACTTTCCTTCGGCTCGTGTGGCATCCGCCACCATCGGTGCGACGAACTTGAGCCACATCGTACACATCTCCGGAGAGATGCGCACGTTCTGCAATACTGGCCCGTGATCGAACACCACCGCTTGCTGGGCATTGGTGAGCATCACGCGCGGTGCAGCCGTCAGCCGGCCTTCCGACAGGGGAATATCAAGCGGTCCAATCTGCGCGACGCCACTAGTCAGCTTCGCGCGAAAATCAGCCGGTCCAGCGACTAGTCCGACGTATTGAGCACCCTGCCAGCCCAAGCTGGCCTCGCCAGCCAATGCTTCCGACAGGCCCAACGCTGGCGACGAACCACTTGCAGGCGAACGCACCCCAGCAATTCCGCCCGTCCGACTCACTGGCTGCGCGGCCGTCAAGTTGCCGGTCGCAGCCAAAATCGGCCCCTTCAATACGAACTGCCGCTTTTCCTTGCCAGTCAGTTGCAACGTATCCAGCCCATAAGGCAGCGCGGTTGGCTGGCCGGCACTCGGGCTGCCGGCTGCGGTCTGTGCGGCGCGGGCCTGAAGCTGCTGCGTGATCTGCTCCAAGTCGTAGGAGATTTCACCGGTTAAATCGACCTCCGGCGTGCCAGCGGTCAGCTTGCTTACCATTCCGGCTGCGGCGAATGCGGCGTTCGCCGTTGTCAGACTCGTCCGATCAATATTCAGAAGGCCACCGGAGGGCTCAAACTTTCCCTGGCCAGAAAAATTCACTCGCGGCTCTTGCCAGGCGACTTTCATTGCTGGAAGTGACGACACAAGTGACGTGCGCTGCACCGTCTCGGCTGGTACGGATGGCACGAGATACCGCAGATCCTTGACATCGGTGTTCCAAACCGCCGCGATGGCCTGTCCCTGGTATCCCAGCTCTACATGACCTTCGAGCCCGCCTTCGATCGCCGACTGCGGCCGCTGAGCCGTCGGGAACCAGGACGATAGCTTGGCTAAATCGCCGCGCAGATCGACCGTGCCCACGAGCGTCGGTTCTTTGCCCAGCGTCAATCGCACGCCATCCGCTCCAAACGCCAACGACGACGAAGCGAACGTCGTTCGTCCCAAAGACAGTGTCGATTTTGCTTGACTCCACGACCCGCTCGTTTCCATTTCGATCCGCGGTTCATTGATTGCAATCCCGGCACCCGTCGCGTCGAGCCGATTGACCACAAACTGCGAAATGCGAATCGTCGTCTGGCCCAATTCGCTGTCTTGCGGCGAGACGCGCGCCGCTCCGGTCGCGTCGATCGCTCCCGCCACGCGCAAGCCAGCCATCGGCACGAACGGCTGCAACCGTTTTGCCCACGCCTCCAAATTGCCATGCAAATCAAACTTAACCGGCCACACCGACGACGCTGACGGCGATTTTACCGCCTCGGTCAACTCCGCGTTGAACTTGTCGCTGCCCGACTCAATGCTCAATTTGCCACGATTGATCTGCGACAACGAAGCACCGGCCAAATCGCCGTTTGCATTGGCCGCCAACCGCAGGTTTTGCTCCTGCCACGACGTACCGGAAAAAGTCGCCCGGAAATCCCGCGCCACGGCATCCGCCGTCGCCGACCACCCCGCCGCATCCTCTTGTTTCCAGCGTACATCTGCAACGAGTGTGCCTTTAAGTTCTGCACTGCTCCAATCGACCAGGCGATCGAGCTCTTCGACCAACTTGTTCAAATCCGCTTCCGCCTTGATGCTGCCCTCACTCAGCGCGCCGCGGCCTTCCAGTCGCAAAAAGCTCGCCTGGCCAACCAGTTGTTCCAGCACGGGCCCGCTGGGCGTTTGCTGTGCCTTGAAACTGACTTCCAATGGCTGATCGAACTGAATCGGCCGGCCCGCAGCGACGCCCCGCAAATCGCGCGTCTTCAACTTACCCACCCAGTTGCGGCCGCCGGCTCCCGGCTGGCTCGCCAGCGAAAACTCCGCGACGCCAGAAGCGAGCTGCGCATCAGGCCGCATGTGCAACGTGGCCGGAAACTGCCGCACAAGCTCAGCCAGATTCACCTGGCCATTAATCTCCAGTTCCCCGTCGATCGCTTGCGCTTCGCCGGGTGCATTACTCGCCTCGCGAACAACTGGCTGCGAACCAGAAATCACCGCAGTTCCTTTTCCACTGATGGCGATCAGGTTGCTCGCAACATTCAGGTTTGGAACCGTCAATTTCCCGCCGGCCAGCTCCATCGCGGCCTGCGTGGAGTTGATCACGATCTTCGGTGTGTCCGTGCCCAAATACTTCGGTGCCGACACGGAAATGCCAGGCGTTGCAAGTTCGCTTAGCAGCAGCCGCACCGACCCGTTCTCTTGCCACTTGCCTGCAACCTTCAAAGTCAAAGGCCCGCGCGGCCGCACATCCACTCCCAGCCGCCGCAGCGCGCCTTCCGCGATTTCCGTCGGCAATCCCTGCAATGAAATCTGAGCCTCGCCATTGCCTGCCGGCGATTTTTCCGGCTGGCCAGGTTGAACAGAGAACTCAACGGCGAGTGGGCTTACTTCGCTCCCTTCGGCCAGCGCTCTCAACTCCGCCATCACCTTACCCGTTTTGGGTTGATTGCCGGCGGCGGGGCTGGCCACATCGATCGACAACTTTTCGATTTTCCATTGGCGGTTGGTGATTTGGTCGTCGTAAGTGACCTCGCCGTTGGTAACAATTACCCCCACGCCCGGAGTTGCTGACGACGACGACTTCCCCTCCGACTTCGGCAGCTTTGCAAGAAAATCCTCGACGTTGCTGCCATCGGGCCTGAGGACAATCTTGATATTCGGGTGAATGATGTCGAAGGTGCCCAGATGGGGATAACCGAGGGCCAAGCCCAATAGCGACTGCCGGCTGGTGATTTGCTCCACTTCCGCGAACGGATGGCCCCCCGCATCTTTAACCACGAGCCCACTCACTTGCACAGACGAAAACCAGCCGAGTTTGACCGACTTGGCATCGACCAACTTGGCGACGTCCGGCGAGACCTTTGCCAGCAGGCTCTTCCAAACGCTGCGGCTCGCAATCAGCGGCGGCACAAAATAGACCACAACCGCGAAGAGGATCGCCACCACCACCAGCCGCGAAAACAGCCACCATAGCCGTGAGGACGAACGCCGCCGCTTCGGTTTCTCGCGCTTATCCCTATCATGCTTGCCTTCGTCGGCATCATCGTCCCTGTCGTGCCGGGATGTGGATCGTTTTTGACTCATCGAACGTAGCTCCTCCTTGGCGAAAAACTGGCTGCCGCCATTGTGGCCAATTGTAAGCCGCGGTGGCCTGGGCAACCTAGAGCGCATTGTCCCTTCCCGCAGGCTCGATTCGTCCATTTTGCCGCGAAAAAGGCCGCAACCATGCCAAATCGCGACTCTGCTGCACCGACTGCCCGATAAATCGGTCGCTTGGTAGAATCACTCCGCCTTATTATTCCTTGTTTGCCTCTTTGTGATCCCGCTAATGGACCCGTTGCACGTTGGCATCGCGCTCGGCCCAGTGGCGACGTATCTCGTGGTGCTCGGCGCGATCAATCTTTCCTCGCGGCCGGTCGTCGTCAGCGGTTCGCGAGACGCCGCGGCTCTCGCCCTCGCCAT
>JANNTN010000115.1:0-11566 GCA_031394445.1 Anatilimnocola sp. | reverse complement strand
CCTTGAACGCGTTGCCAAGATTAAAATGCGCCTCGTGCTTCGCCGGGCTTAACTCCAACGCCCGCTGATAGCAGCCAATGGCCTCTGCAATCTGGCCTTGCTCCTGTAGCGCCAGCCCCAAATTATTGAGCGCGTTGGCGTGGTCTGGCTTCTTTGCCAACGCCGCACGATAACTGGCAATCGCCCCAGCCAGTTTTTTCTGCTCTTGAAACGCCAGTCCCAATAGAACCAGCGTCTCGGCGTGATCCGGCTTCAGCGCCAGCGCCCGTTCATAGCTGGCGACGGCCTCGTCCAGCTTTTGCTGCTGCCTCAGCACATTTCCCAGGTTCAAATGCGCCTCGGCCGTCCCCGGCTGAAGCTCAATCGCCTTCCGGTAACAAGCTGCAGCTTCGTCCAAATTTCCCAATTCTCGCAGTGCCACGCCGAGATTGATGTAAGCCGCCACAAATTCCGGCTTGAGTTCCAGCGCTCGCCGATAACACGTAATTGCCTCCGCCGACTGCCCCTGATCGTGCAGCACAATTCCCAAATGGTTATGCGCTTCGGCATGCTCTGGCGTCACCGCCACAGCTTCGCGATAACAAGTCGCCGCCTCGCTCAGTCTGCCTTGCTGCTTAAAGACATTTGCCAGGTTGAATTTCGCCCCGGAAGACCTGGAATTGATTGCAAGTGCCCGGCCATAGCAAGCCGCTGCCTCCGTCAGCTTGCCCAGCTCTTGCAGCGACAGCCCCAAGTTATTGTGAGCATCGGCATAGTCCGGATTAAGTTGCACAGCCCTGTGAATGTGCTGCGCGGCCAATTCGTGCTGGCCGGCCTGACAGGCAATCACGCCCAAATAATGCCACGCCTCGGCCCGCAGCGGATCAGCCGCCGCCACCTGCCGAAGCGTCGCCTCGGCCTCGCGCAGCCGGCCACTTCGCAATTGCCCCATCGCGCTCGCCAATGCCTCTGCGATCGTTGGCATAACAGATTGTGCCCGGTCGATTGGATCGATTTGTCAGCAATTTTCGATTTAAACAGGCGATTCTGAAGCATAGCACACTAGCGACTTTTCGGCCGACCACACTTTTCGCGGCCAATCCGCAAAATCCCAGCCTCAGGTTGCACGAAGCCACTCTCACTTCGCATTCAGCGTTGCCCACAATTGCCGCAATGGCTCCAGCGATCCTTGCGTTGCCGCCTTCGGAGCATAAGCCAGTTGGCCGTACCAGGCCGCCAGCATTTGCACGCCGGACGATATCTGCGGCTGCATACTTGCCAATGCTAACGCGAACTCGTGCGGGGTTTGTCCGCTGCCCCGCGGGCACGATCGCTCCCGCCCCCAGGCTTCCAACGCTTCGAACGTATAGCGGACTAACTGCGGCCACGACATCCCATGCGCATCGCCGCTAAGAAACGGATCGATGTACGAAGCGAACGCTCGGGGAGGCGGAGCGACCGCAACCGCCGCGGCAGCCGCCTGCTCGGCTGCTTTCTTCTTGCCAAACCACCAATCCCACAGCTCGCCCAACTCGTCCATCAGCTTCCGCCACGTCACCATCAATTCTTCGCGATAGATCCACGCCGCAATGAGCCCGCCCAGCAGTAGCCCGCCGTAAAACAGCCACTTGAGAATGAACGTCAGCGAGCTGCCGAGAAATGAAGTCGCTTGCGACAGCAGCTTGGAAGGATTGGGGCGGTCGGACGGCGGCGGCGGTTGGGTTTGATTTTTCTCCGCCGATGATTGCTGCTGTTGCTCCCCATCCTTCGGCTTGTTCTGTTGCTCGTCACTCTTTTCCTGTTGCTCGCGGCCCTCTTTTTGATCGTTCTGCGATTCCGCGCTGCGTCCCTTCGCCTGGTCAGCTTTCGACTTGTCTCCCTGCGACTTGTCTCCCTGCGACTTGCCCGACTCTCCTGATTTTTTACCATCACCCGCTTTCTGACCGTCACCCGACTTGCCTCCCGCCTCACCCTTCCCCTCTCGCGTTCCCTTCCGCTCGGGTGTTTGTCCTTCCTTCGCCTCGGTCGTGACCGGATTCTGGGCCTTATCGTCCTTCGTTCCTTCTTTGCCCAAGGCGAACTGGCTGGCTTTCCGAACCGCCGAAGTAACGGCAAACGGCAACTGACTCAGCGAATACTCGCGACTGGGCCGCGGCAGAATCGTGGCGACGATCAGCGTCGCAAAAATCACCGCGAGGCCCGCCAAAATCCAGGTCGAGGTCATCTCCAGCGGCATTTCCAGCTTCCGCTGCCGCAGATACCGCCGCAGCCCCAGAAAGCTCGTCGCCAACAGCAGCCCCATGCCACTGGCCACATAAATCACCAGCAGCCCGAACACGAGCGACCGCCGCGCCCCATCAGCCGACGGTACGAACCACCCGCCAATGCCAAACAGCGGCAGCGCAGCCAGCGAAAAATACACAACCCACACCCCCGGCGCGTGCGGCCGGCGGTCTGGCTCGAATAAGGTTTCCCACCACGGCGGCGTCGGCTCGGCGGTGGTGCTAGTCGTCGCCTCGGCCGGTGTACCAGATGTTGTTGTGCCTGGCGGCAAACTACTTATCTTGGCAGCCGCCGGGTCGAGACCCATCTGCTGCAAAAGGCCCTGCCCCGAAACATCCTGATCCTCATCGATGACCGTGCAGTCCCACGTCAGCTTATGCGCCGCCCACCACACCAGTATCATGATCGACGCGCTCAGGAACAACCCATCCCCCACCAGCCGCACCAGCGCCAGCGCAATCGCCGCCGCCAGCACCCAACCGAACAACGCCGCGCGGGCCATTCCTTCTTCGATCGAAATCCGCGCAACTCCCACGATCGCGATCACAAACATCGCCATGATCCACAACAGCCGCAACCGATGCTCGCCCTGGTAGAACACCTCGACCAAAAACCACATCAAGCTCCCCACCAAGAGCATGATCAGCGCCGGCGCAATCGCCACCACCAAGTAATCCGCCAGCGTTTCCGGTGAGCGACGTGCCATATTTATTATCGTAACGCCAACGACCGGCAAATCTCCATAATCGACTCTTCATCCTTCAAATGCCGCACATCGATCCCCTCGGCCATAAACGGCCCCGCGGCCACAGTAAAATCCCACTCATCATGCATGTTGAGTAGCACCGTCACGGCAAAGCCCCGCCGCCGCAAATTCCCCAGCGCCATCGCCGATTCCACCGAGCCGGGAGGCAAAATGGCAATCACTGTCGCATCGCGGGGAATGCGGCTGGCGGCTTCATTAATCAGTGCCGGCAGTGGCAAGCCGTCGGTCAACTCCATGCGGGCCAAAGTCTCCAGAATCCGCACAATTTGCTCCGGTCCTCGGCGCGTCGGCACAATCAATGGCTGCAGACGGTCGCTTTTGTCTCGCACACCAGCCGATGCCAGCGCCTCAGCCCGCGAACGGTGATCGTGCGCCCAACCCTCAAGCCGCACGCGATCGACCGCGTCCCGCCCGTTCGTCACCAGGCCCACTTGCTGATTGAGCAGATACACGGCATTAGCGATCGAGGCCGCCGCTGTCACGGCCAACTCGCTGCGATGCGGCTCATGCCGTCTTTCATGCGCGGCCACGTGAAACTCCATCAGCAACGTCGCCCCGGCCACCGTCGAAGGCTCGTACACCTTGCTATGCAGCATTCCGGTCCGCGCCGTCGCCCGCCAATGCACGCGATTGAGCGAATCCCCCCGTTCATAAGGCCGCACGCCCGCAACTCGCGTCGGATCTTCGAACAGCCGATACGTCATCCGCACTTCGCCGATCGGCCGCTTCGACGCCACTTCATAGCCAGCCAACGGCAGCACCTTCGGCAGCACCAGCAAAAAATGCGGCTCCGTCAGCACGCGATACCGGCGATGCAGCCCAAACAGATCGCCCGTTTCCAGCACCAGCGGCCCCAGTTGATAGTAGCCTCGCTTCGTCGGCGTGACTTGATACAGCATCGTCTTGCGTGCCAAGCCGCGGAGCATCGTGATCTGCACCCTCCGGCCGCCAATCTTCAGCCGCGGCGGATCGAACATCAGCGCCTCGCGCGGCAGCAAATCCTCGAGCAGCACCCACGCCACCGGCCACCTACCCGTGTTCTGCAGCGCGATCACCACCGCGATGTTGTCGCCGATTTCCGCCGACAGCCGATTGCACTCCCGCGTCGCCACCAGCGACTCCGCCCAATTTCGCGTCACCAATCGGCTCACCAACATTACCGCTAACAGCACATACATCGCATACGCCAGCAAATCCAACCCAAACAGGATGGCAAACACCAGCAACAGAATTGCCCCAGCGAGCCATTTCATGTTCGACGATCGACATCCTACGACGCCGCCCGCTCCTCCAAGGTCGGAACCGCGATCTCCGAGACGATCTGCTCCACGAGCGAGCTGGCGGTAATTTTTCGCAGCCTGCTTTCCGGCTTCAAAATAATCCGATGCGTCAGCACCGCGGAGGCAACCTTCTTCACGTCGTCGGGCAACACATAGTTCCGCCCCCGCAAAGCCGCCATCGCCTGCGACGTGCGAAACAGCGCGATCGACGCTCGCGGACTGCCTCCCAGGCCAATATCGTCGTGCTCCCGCGTATCATGCACGATCTGCATCAGATACCGCCGCACCTTATCATCGACATAAATCTCGCGAACGGCGTTCTGGCACGCGATCAGCTCCTCCGCCGTCACCACCGGCTGCAGCGCATCGATTGGGTGCGACCGCTGCATCATCTCCAGCATCTTCAGCTCTTCTTCGAGCGTCGGATAACCCAGGCTGAACCGCATCAAAAAGCGGTCGAGCTGTGCCTCTGGCAGTGGAAACGTCCCCTCGTGATCGACCGGGTTTTGCGTCGCGATGACCAAAAATGGCGGACCCAACCGATAGCTAACGCCATCCACCGTCACCCGACTTTCGGCCATCGCTTCCAAGAGCGCGGCCTGCGTGCGCGGCGTCGTGCGATTGATCTCGTCGGTCAAAAGCACCTGGGCGAACACCGGTCCCGGCCGAAACTCGAACTCAACCGTTTTCTGATTGAAGATCGACGCCCCGGTCACGTCGGTCGGCAATAGGTCCGGCGTGCATTGAATTCGCTTGAACGTGCAGCCCATCGACCGCGCCAGCGCCCGCGCCAGCATCGTCTTGGCCACGCCCGGCACGTCCTCCAGCAGAATGTGCCCCTCGCACAGCCACGAAACCAGCGACAAGATCAACTGCTGCCGTTTGCCGACGATCGCCCGTTCGACATTGCCGATCACCTTTTTTGCAAACCCCGCCACATCCGCCATGTTGCCCCGTGCCTCTCTCTGTCTCTTCGCGACGGTATGCTACAAGCATAACCAGACTCATTTATTCCCGCGACCATTTCCGAGAATCAATCATGAGCGCCGCTGCCTTATCCATCGACACGAATCTGGTGCCCAATCGGAGAGAACTGCACTTCCACTCCATCGACGAGGCCCTCGACGAAGCTTACCGTCTGGCCATTGCCGACAAACAGGGCCGCCTGCTGTCATTGGGCAACTGGACGCTCGGCCAGGCCCTCAGCCACATCGCCGCCTGGATCGAGTTCGGCTACACGGGCTTTCCCATCACAGCGCCCTTCATCGTACGGCTGATCGTCTGGCTGCAAAAACGCAGAATTTTGTATCGCGCCATGCCCGCCGGCATCCGCATTCCCGGCATCCCCCAGGGCACACTCGCGACCGATCCCATGACGCTCGAAGAAGGAATGGCGCGCTATCACACTGCGTTTGAGCGCTTGAAGGCCGAACCCCAACTTTTTCCCAGCCCCGTTCTGGGAACGCTAACGCACGAAGAATCCATCGCCCTCAACCTTCGGCACGCCGAGCTGCACCTCAGCTTTTTCGTGCCAGCCTAAATCGGTAAAGACCGCCCGCCGCCTTATTGAACCGCCACGGCCGGCTTGCCCGGTGCTTCCAAGCCTTCCAGCTTCAGGGTGCTCACTTTGCCGCTTGCCACGTCGATCGTCCGAATCAAGTGATTGTTCGTATCGGCGACGTACAGCTTTCCCTTCGCGTGGGTCAACCCTTCCGGTTCATGAAATTCCGCCGGGCTATCGCCGCTGCCGGGCTTCCCTGTTCCTGCAAACGTCTTCGTCTCCCCGGTCTTCGCGTGTACCACCTTGACCTTGTTGTTGTACGTGTCGGCCACGTAAATATTGCCATTGAGAAAATCGACGTCCAGGCAATGCTGCATTTTGGCCACCGTCTTCGAGCCATCCTTGTCTCCAAACCCAAACAGCCGTTGCCCACGGGCCAAATGATCCGACCCCACAACCGTGCCAACCTCCAGCGTTCCCTTCTTGAGCGGCACCTTGCGAACCGAGCTCCCCTCGCTATCCGCCACAAACAGCCACGTCCCATCGGACGACAACCCGCTCGGCTGAGCGAACGCCGACGATCCACCATTGAACGGCTCGCGCGGCAGCAAAGGGCCATCCACGATGTCTTCAAGGGCGCTACCCGCATACGGCCCAATCTCGCTCTCATCCAGCGGCATCTTCCAAATCTGGTGGCTTCCCGCCATCGCGATGAACAAATCCTGTTGATGAACCCACAGCGCCCACGGGCTGGTCAACTCCGTGGTCGCCGGCGGCCCCACCCAGCGCTTTCGCACCGGCGGCGCGCCCGGGACATAACCCGGAAACGGATTCGCCGCCTGCTGGCCGGTTCCTGAAATCGTCTTTACCGTCTTCGCCGTCAGATCGACTTTGCGCAGCATGTGGTTTTCATTGTCGGCCACGTATAGCGTTTCGCCCGCCAGCGCGGTGCCCTGAGGCTTGTTGAACGTCGCCGTCTGAAAATCACCATCCCCTTTGCCGATTTCACCGCTCCCGATGGCATCGATAAACTTGCCATCCAAATCGGTAACGACAATCCGATTGTGGTTCGTATCACTGATGAACAGCCGGTTCCCTTTTTCATCCGCCAAAATTTTTCCGGGGAACCGCAGCGGCGTCGGCGCGGCTTTCGACGCTTCCAAGGTGAACGTCAGCGGCTTCTCATTAAGAACTTTTTGCTGCCGATAGTACGGCAGCGCCCCGTTGATGACCTGCTCCACCTGCGGGGCTTTGAACTCGCCCGACCGCCCCCACACCGCATTTCCTTCGGGATCGATCAAAATGATCGACGGCCAACTGTTGATTCCCCAAGCATTCCACAGCGAGTGGTCCGCGTCATTGATCACCGGATGCTCGAGCTCATACCGCATCACGGCATTGCGAATGTTGTCCGTGTCCTTCTCAGTCTGAAACTTGGCCGAGTGAACGCCAATCACCACCAAGTTGTTCGGAAACGTCTGCTCCAGCTTCTTCAATTCCGGCAAGATGTGAATGCAATTGATGCAACAATAGGTCCAGAAGTCCAACAGTACGAATTTTCCCTTCAAATCCGCCTTGGTCAGCGGCCCGGAATTGAGCCACACCAACTGCTTGGAAAACTCCGGCGTATCAACTTGCCGCGGAAACGGATGCGCGAGCCGTTCTCCCTGAACTTCCGCCTCTAGCGCTTCTCCCTCCGTCAACTCCGTTTGCGCGGTCGCCTCCACAATCACTTCCGTTGCGCCGCCAACAACAGTCGCTTCGCTCGCCGCAATTGCCGTTGTCGCCCGAGCATTTTCGTCAACGCCTTGCGTCGGCGAACCAGCCTGCTCCACTGCCGGAGTTTCTTCCCCTGCCGTCGCAGGCAATTGCGGCGGCACACTCTCCGCAATCTTCACCGGCCCCGTCGGCTGGCCGCAGCCCAAGACACCTGCCAATAGCACAGCCAGAACCATTTCCAGCCCAACTCGACTCGTGGAGAACCCCATGAACGCTTCCTTAAAAACAGGAGGAAAGCCCCACGTTATCGTAACCGACCCGCCCCAAACCGGGCAAACTCAACTGCCTCTCCTGTCCGCAACTATTTAACCCTCAATTCGCCGGCGGGGGTTCTTTCTCGTCCTTTTTTGTTTCTTCCTTTTTCTCTTCTTCCTTTTTATCTGCGTCCTGCTTCTCTTTTCCCGCATCCGGCCCTTGCAGCACCTTCACCTGATCGCGAATCTGCTGCCCCTTGTGATGCTTATCGAGCAGCGTCCACAACGGAAAATCGGCCGGGAACGGCTCATCGAGCTGTCCCAGCACATCGCGATAATGCGCCACTGAGTCCACCAGATCCTGCGCCTCCGCGTTGTCCATCAATTCCGGATATTTCTCGAACACCACGGCATACAGTTTCCACGCGTTCTCGAACATCCCGCGGGCCTTCGTCAGATTCTCGCCGCTCGCCGCCATCTTGTCCGCTTCGTACGTCGCGCTGTGGGCTTTCGGCGCTTCCTCGGTCAATTCCGAGTCGGCCCGCAACCGCCAATACTCAAAATTCACGATTCGCCGGTTCAGGTCGATCTGATGCGTCGTCAATTCGTCCTGCTCGATCTGTTCCACCAATTGCCGCACGCGCGGGCGGTCCTCGTTTTTCTTCGCCCGGCCCAAAAAGTCCCTCGGAGTTACCCTGGTTTCATGCTCAGCTTCATACGCCAGCGTGTATTGCTCCGGCGACCGCTGCTCCGGTGGTGTCTGCAAAATCACCTTCTTATCTTCCGACAAGCGGGACATTTTTTCCTGCTTAATTTCCTCTTCCACACCAGTACACAACCGCGCCAATTCCTCCCGCGCGTCTTTCAATCGCTGTGCAGTCGGCTCCTTACCATTCAGCCGAATGTCGAACCCCACCGAGGTCGGCAACTCCCGCTCGCCATAACTCAACCAGGCGTCCTTGGCCTTTCGCCACGAGTTCTGCGCCGTTTCAAAGAAGTAACCATCTTTATTCATCGCCGCGGCGCTGTTCATGATTGACATCGGTGAGCCGCTATAAAACAACAACGGCGTCTTCCCGCGAATCGGCTTGCCAGCCGAAACGTGCGAATTCACCGCCTTGTCGTACCACAGCTTGCCCACCAGCCAGTTGTCGGGCTTTCCGTCCGGCCCCGTGCCGTTATCCACCTCAATGCCGTTCTTGCGAAACGTCTGATGAAAATCCTTGTCATCGCGAAACATCCGGCGAAACTGCGTTTGCTCGTCCGATCGGCCGATCTTCTGTCCCACGAACCAGCCCACCTGGCTCAAAATTCCCGGCTCGTCCCGGTTGTAATGGCTCCCCAAAATCAAAAAGTCGATCCCCTTCTTCACCCACTGATACCGCATCCGATAGTCATCGAACTCGACTGACACGTTGTACGACAGATTATGTGCCTGGAAATCCCACACCTCTACAAAGTTCGGCTGCAAGCGGATGATCTGGTTGACCGTCATCTCCAGCTTGTCCCAGTCCTCGATCTTCTTGTAGTAATTGGCCCAGCCCCACAAGATATTCGCCGCCACGCCGCGCAACCCCAGCGTCGAGAGCTTCATCGTCTCGCTCGCCGGATCGATCTCCCCCAGCTCAGCCTGCGCCAAATTGTGCTTAGCCCGCAACCGCGCGAGCTTCCCCCCCGCCGAGTTGCCCATCTTGCCCGGGTTGATCGTCGCCGGCTGGCTGATGGCCGCAATCGGCAACAGCAACAGCGCGATCACGCCGATGTAGGCCACCTTGCGAGTAAACGAGTCGTTGCGACTCATGCCGCGATCTCCCGCGTCTTTAGGAAGAAATACCCGGCAATCGAAACCGCCGTGAAATAAATCAGCGCCATCACAAGCTGCTGGCCAACCAGTGCGCCAAAAATGTTGTATCCGCTCGCCACAAATTCCGTCGTATCAAATTGCGTGTAGTCGGGCAGGATATACGTCGCCGCTTGCAACAGATGCATCAGCACGCCGTCCAAGCCTTTAATGATCGTCAGCAAGATCGAGTTCATCTCCATGTCGGTCATCACGTTCTGTTGTGTGATGATGCGAATGAACGATTCAATCGGCCCGCCGCCATACTGCGCGCCCGTCGCGATGTCGCGAATGAACTGACCGAAAAAGCCCAGCACAATCGCCGAGATCGACGCCGTCAGCGCCACCGGACCCGACAGAAACGTGCTAAACGTCACGCCAAAACCGGTCACCAGCAGCATCTGCAACCAAATGCTCAGATACGACTTGGCAAAATTCGCCTCGAACGACGCATCCCCCGGCCGCAAATAAACATCCGGCTCCGCCACGCCAAAGTACTGCGCCGGATCGACGCACCGCAGCTCGACCTGTACCTCGCCCTTATCGACCAGATCTTTGAACAGATCGAGTTTGCCGGCCCCCGCGGCACCGCCAATCTCGCTATTCAGCTCCCGCGGAATGACCCGCCGATCGGCCACAAACTCTTTCGATTCAAACACGATCGGCCCGCTCCGCTTCACCGGCGCTTGGGGGTCCGGATTGCGAATCACCAGTTCACCCAACACGCCGCGTTCGATATCCGCCTTGAACGTGCGAAACACACGCAGGTTCAACTCCAGCGGCAGGCCCGCCTTATATTTGTCTTCCGTAATTCCCGTAAACGTCCACACCGCATGCGCCTTCGTTTGCACGCCCGGCGTTCCGCCTTCGATATACCCGCGATATTCCCACTCATTACCGACGTTGATTCCCTTCCCCCTCTTGCCTTCGCGATCGAAAATTACCAATTGGCCATAAATCGGAGCGCGGGCGATCAAATGCCCCTGCGGCGGCCCAACGCGATATTTGCCGTCAGCGGTGCGCTGCACATCGTGCCAATGCCCCTGCACGACATTCGTCCGCCCCTTGCCGTTGGAATCCACCTCAAACGTGTGCCGGTGATGATGGTCGATCGTCGTCTCGCCAAATCGCCGCACGACGGCCCCATCCTTCCCCGTCTCTTCCGACACGTTGGCCGCATCGATCGCATGGTCATGGCTCAGCGACCACGTCACGAAGAAGTAGCTGATGATCCCCATCATGACCAGCATCGCCGTCCCCACCACCACAAAACCCAGCGTCCGCCCCAGCACAATCTCGCTCGCCCGCACCGGCTTCGTCACCACCGTATAAATCGTGCGGTTCTTCACATCATTCGGCAAGCTAAACGCGCTTAACAAGAGCGCCATCAGCAGCACCAAAAAATTCGTGCTCGTCAGCACGAAGCTCAAATACACCCGCGCCGGGTTGCTGTTATTCACATCCAAAAACATGCCCGCGATCAATAGCAGCAACAAAAAGATGCCAAAGCCCACGAGGATCTTGTTGCGAATTGCTTCTTGCACCGCCAGCCGCGCCACGGCATACGTTCGCCGCGGCGAAAATCGCGGCAAGTCCTCCGTCACCGCCGTAAAGATCGACCGCGCGACGTAATAAAACGCCTCGCTCGGCCCATATTGCAGCGACAATAGGACGAAGCAAATGAACGGGACGATCAGAAACAGCAGCAAGCAAATCGCCGCCGTCCCAAACAAAAATCCCCACGTCGTCGGCACCAGCAGCGACGACGCCGGATCGCCCAACAGCCAATGTAAAAAATTCGGAATGCCGCGTTCTAAAGCCATAACCGGAAACTAGCTTTTGTCTCGATGTGGAAAACACTCGTCAACCAAAGGACCAATGACCAAGTCTCAATGACCAATGGCAATCCCGTCTAAATTGGTCATTGGTGCTTGGTCATTGGTC
>JANNTN010000113.1:0-16231 GCA_031394445.1 Anatilimnocola sp. | reverse complement strand
GATTTTCGGCGTGATGCTCACGGCCCAGGCTCGATTCATTTCCATGAAAACGAGCGGTGCGGAGTGGGTGCTCGCAGCAATCCTGGGTGGGTCGCTGTTCTTGCTTTTAATTCAAAGCAGCTTGGGTGTTGCTTCGTGGCGTCAGCCGCGAACCGATTTAGCCAGCTTGCCGGCTTCGGTTGGAAAAACCAGCACTGCCATCGGCCTCGCGCTCACCGGCGTGCGGGTCGATCAACTTGACGAGCCGAACGAGCAGCTTCGCCGCGGCATGTCGGGTTACTTGTTCCCGTTTGTCATCATCTCCATGCATCTCTTGGTCGTGCTGATCGGTGCCAGCTACATGGCCCGTACCAAGCGGCTTGGTGCTGGCGGAATCGCGGCGCGTTTAGCATCGCCCCCGGCTGCTCCTCGCCAAAGACGACTTAGCGTGGCCGTACTGGGCGGAATTGTCTCCGGCATCGCGGTTAACGCCGGCCTGGGAATTCTCGGCCTCGCCTACTGGAAGCTGAAGGTTGTTCAGGACTGGGCCCACCAGCGAATGCAGCAGTTCTTGGGCACAACCGACCTGTTTCCCGGCGACGCGGCTGATTGGTTGATTCCCCTGCTCGGAATCACATTTTTGCTCAACGTCATCCTGTTGCTAGTCATCGATGGCTGGCAAAAGTGGGGCGTGGTCGGGCTGGTGACCGTGACGATCGTGCAAGTTCTCGCAGTTGGTAATTCCGGGCTGGAACCGTGGGTCGCCGGATTGTTTTTCGTGATTGCCATGGTGCCAGTCGCGCTACTTGTTTTGCTGCTGACGACGGGCAAACGGCCAACTTTGTGGGAGCAGATGGACTAAGGGGTGCTGCCGAGCCAGAGCTTGGTACGCTGAATTAACGATGAATCCTTTTACTGAACCTATCACCGTTTCGCACTATTTGGCCGTTGGTGCCTTGCTGTTTGTGGCCGGCGCGATCTGCATGGCCACGAAGCGTAACGCGCTGGGCGTGCTGATGGGTATCGAGCTGGTGCTTAACGGCGCGAACATCAATTTCGTGGCGTTCGGCAGCAAGTTTTTCCGGTCAAGCTCGCTAGGGCTCGATGGCGAGCTGATGGCGCTATTCGTCATCGTGCTGGCCGCGGCCGAAGCAGCCGTGGCGCTGGCCATCGCCCTCAATTTTTACAACAACCACACCACGATCGACGTGGATCATGCCGACGAGCTGAAAGGTTAGGGCGGCGTAAGCATGGACCATTTGCCGACGATCTATGGTGCCGCGGTTTTGTTGCCGCTGGCCTCGTTCGTGACGATCCTGCTGTTCGCGCGGCAACTGGGCAAGGTTGCCGCGTCGATTGCCACCGGGGCGATCTTACTTTCGGCCGTGTTATCCTTTCTGGCCTTTGGTATCTGGCTCAGCAACCATCCGCCCGTCGCTGCTCATCACGACAGTCACGAAGCAGCCCACGGCGACGAGCATGGTGGCGCTGGACATAGCGACCATGAGACAAAAACTGGCGAAAAGCACTCCACAGGCACTCGTTCACCGCTGCTTTTTGTCTCGGTGGTGCAGGACTCTGCCGCCAAGGCCCATGACGCTGCTCCAGCCGTCGATGCTGCTCATGCTCACGCCCACGACGATCACGAAGTCGCGGCAAAACCCTTCAAAACAGGCGAGTACTACACGCTGGGAAAATTCGGCTCGCTTCGCGTCACCATCAGCTACTACATCGATACGCTAACGGTGCTCATGTTTTGCATGGTGACTTTCATCGCCACCTGCATTCATTTTTATGCCGCCGGCTACATGCACGATGAGCTGTCGGACATCGTCGATAAAGAAGTAACTTTGGCCAACGGCGAACATTTGCATCGCCCCGGTCGCTTCCCGCGATTCTTTCAGTACCTGTCGCTGTTCTGCTTCAGCATGTTGGGCCTGGTGCTGGCCGGCAACATCGCAATGGTGTTCGTCTTCTGGGAATTGGTCGGAATCTGCTCGTACTTCCTGATCGGCTTTTATGTCGAGCGCAAGAGTGCTTCCACCGCCGCCAACAAAGCCTTCATTGTCAATCGCGTCGGCGATTTTGGCATGATCATCGGCCTCATGATCATCTGGTCCACCTTAGGAACCTTTTCCTTTGGCGACATCGAGCGAACCGACGCCGAAAAGCACAAGCACGTTGAGCCGGGCATCTTCTCCATCGTCCGCCCCGGTCACGATCACCAACTGATCGTGCCAGACGGCATGGTTCAGGCCGACGCGAAAGAAGAAGAGCCCACCGCCGACGGCAAAACGCGCAAAGTGAGCGCCGTTGCCGAAATCATGCGGGATCACGCCAGTTCGCAAGCCGGCCTGGCCAGTGCAAACTCGGAAATTGCCTCACGTACTCCCGCTTGGCGACAACAAGGCTACGGCTATTGGCTCTTGGTGCTGGCTGGCCTGGGCATCTTTTGCGGCTGCGTCGGCAAAAGCGCTCAGTTTCCGCTCCATGTGTGGCTTCCCGACGCGATGGAAGGACCGACCCCCGTCTCGGCTCTCGTCCACTCGGCAACGATGGTCGCCGCCGGCGTCTATCTCGTCGGACGCTTCTTTCCGGTCTTCGCGCCGGAAGCATTGCTCGTGATCGCCATCGTCGGCGCAATCACGATGCTGCTCGGAGCGTCCATCGCCTTCACGGCCAACGACATCAAACGCGTCTTGGCCTATTCGACGGTGAGCCAACTCGGATTGATGATGCTCGCTCTTGGAATCGGCGGCTGGCTGGCCGGTCTCATGCACCTGATCACGCACGCCTTCTTCAAAAGCTTGTTGTTCATGTGCTCCGGCTCCGTAATTCATGCCGTCCACACCAACGACATGCGCAAGATGGGTGGCTTGATCAACAAAATGCCCGTCACGGCCATCACGATGCTCATCGGCTGTTTGGCAATCGCCGGCGTCAGCGTTCCCTTCGTCGTCGGTTTCTCGGGTTACTACTCGAAGGACGCGATTCTCGAGCAAGCCTTGGCGTTCTGGCAGGTGAACGGCACACCCCAATCTGGTCTGTTCTTCCTGCTGGCAGTCATCGGCGCAGCCATGACGACGACCTACATGTTCCGCATGTGGTTCATGACCTTCGTCGGACGCCCCCGCGACAGCCATGCCTATGAACATGCCCACGAATCGTCGCCGGTGATGTATCTGCCGCTGGTAATCCTGTCCGTGCTCGCGGTTTGCGTCGCTTGGAACTATCAATACATTGGCTACTTTGCCATCGCCGCGGCCTTTTTTGTCGGCCGCGGGTTGCAACAAGGTTGGTTTACTCAGCTCCGCGATTCACTGTCTCACGGTGATGCGGCTCACGGCGACGGAGATCATGGCCACGGACACGACGACCATGCTGCCCATCACGATTCGCACGGCGAACATCACGATCACCAACGCCACGACTCACACGCGCATCACGCCGACCACCTTGCCACACCCCCGCTCACCTGGAGTTGGGTGGCCACCATGCTCGTTTGCACCGTCATCGGCGGTTGGCTAACCCAACAAGGAATTTTGGCTCAGCGCGGGCATGGCGCCAGCGATTGGGACGGCTACTCCTTGCAAGCGCTGCTCGAGCAAGCCCGCCCGGAAGGAACCCTCGCCAACGCCACCGGTGCTTGGACGAAATGGACCTGGCCCAACGAGCATTTCGCCCACGAGGACGCGCAATTCGCCACCATCGTCGTCCCGGCGACTCTCATGGCTTCCGCATCATGGGCCGGCGGCATCCTGCTGGCAGCCGCGTTCTTCTGGCGGGGCACTTTGAATCCCGACGATGTGCGGCGTCAGTTCGCCCCTATCTACAACTTGCTCGTCAACAAATGGTGGTTCGACGAATTGTATGACGCGATCTTCATTCAACCCACGATGGTCGTCTCCCGCTTGATTTCTTCGTTCGACAAACGCTGGATCGACCGATTTTTGGATAATCTGGCGCTGGGCGGCATCTGGTTCTCAAAAGTTTGGGAATTCATCGCCGACCGGACGATTGTGGATGGCTTCGTGAACTTGTTCGCCGCCTGGGTTTACTCGCTGGGCACCAGTTTGCATGCCCTGCAAACCGGCCGCATCCGGCAATACGTGATGTTCATCGTGATTGGCGCGGTAGTGATTTTTTTCATGATTAGCCTCTTTTGGAGTCCTACGCTGGCCGCCAAATAACCGGCGGCTAAGCACGGTTTCAACGAAGAGCAAGTATTGGATCGAATATGACTCCGGAATTTATCCTGTCGCTGATCGTCTTTCTTCCGGCGCTCGCCACGCTCGGCATCATGCTCATTCCCAGTGAGCAAAAAGACGCCATCCGCTGGGCCACACTGGTGGTCACCGGCGTGGTATTGCTCCTGGTCTTCGGCGTCTATATCGCTGGCTACGCCCCAAATCTCGCTTTCGACCCCGAAAAATCCATCCTGCAAAGCTTCTTCAATCATTCGTGGGTCGAGTCGTTCAACATCGACTACTTCATGGGGCTCGACGGCATCAGCTTCCCGCTCCTCGTGCTCACGGCTTTCGTCAGCATGCTGGCGATGGGTGCAAGCTGGTCGATCAACAAGTACGTGAAGGGCTACTGCATTCTCTTTTTGTTGCTAGAGACGGGCATGCTCGGAGTCTTCGTCGCGCTCGATCTGTTCCTCTTCTATGTCTTCTGGGAGGTAATGCTCCTGCCGATGTACTTTCTCATCGGCGTCTGGGGCGGCCCCCGCAAGGAATACGCGGCGATCAAGTTTTTCCTCTACACGCTGTTCGGCAGCGTGCTCATGCTGATCGCCATATTGATGCTCTATTTCAGCAGCGATTTGTCCGATCCACTGCTGATGCCGCACATGGAAAAGTGCTATCTCAATGTTCAAGCCCAGGCCGACGCCACCGCGGCCATGAGCAAGCGAATCGCCAACGACCAGAGCGTACAGCCGATCCACACGTTCAACATCATGGCCCTCGCCCAAATTGGGCAGCACACCCAACAGTTCGACGGCTTTGGAATCGACCCCGCGACGCAGCGGCCCATTTTGTTCCTCGGCCAGGGGCTGCAATGGTGGGCGTTCCTGCTGCTCTTCATCGGCTTTGCCATCAAAGTGCCCAGCGTTCCCGTGCATACCTGGTTGCCCGATGCCCACGTCGAAGCACCCACTCCCATCTCCATGATTCTGGCCGGCGTGCTGCTCAAGATGGGCGGCAACGGCATCCTCCGCATCTGCTATCCCATTTGCCCTCAAGGCGGGTATGAGCTGATGTGGTTTGTCTGCACCTTGGGTGTTGTCAGCATGATTTATGGTGCCTTCGCCGCCATGGCGCAGACCGATTTCAAGCGACTCGTCGCCTACAGCTCGGTCAGCCACATGGGCTATGTCGTGTTGGGGCTCGGCGTCTGGTCGGCCCTCGCCCGCAACGGCTACTCCTCCGAATATTGGAACATGGGCGTCCAAGGGGCGATGTATCAGATGATCGCCCACGGCATCAGCTCGACCGGCATGTTCTTTATCGTCGGCGTGCTCTACGACCGGGTGCATCACCGCAACCTGAACGAATTCGGCGGCATTTTTGACAAGATGCCTTATTACACGGCGATGGCCATTTTGATTTTCTTCGCGGGCTTGGGCCTGCCTGGCCTCTGCGGCTTCATCGGCGAAGTCTTCGTGGTGCTCGCCGTGTGGAAGTTCAGCTATCTGCTGGCGATCCTATCAGCCGCGGTGGTCATCTTGACCGCCGGCTACATTCTGTGGGCCGTGCAGCGAGTCTATCTGGGCCCCGAATACAAAGGACCGCACGGCGATCATCTCACCCCCAGCAACCTGCGCGAAAACATCATCGGCACGGTTATCTGCGTGTTTGCGGTCATCTTCGGCATCTTCCCTTATCAATTTCCGGATGGCCGGCCATCCATTTTGAAATACATGGACGCCACGATTGACGCACAGGTGCGCGATCTGGCCGAGTGGACGCGCGAGACCGACGCAGCAAACCGTTCGACCGCCGCCACGCCCACTCCAAGCGCACCTAGCAACGTCGCGGCGAATAAGTAACCAGTCAGCTTGCAATGAATCTTCACGACCTAGTCAGCCGACTCATCATCGACACGCGGGGTGCCGCCGGCGCGCTGTTCTCCGCCCCCACGGTCGATTCGAGTTTGTACGCATTTTTTCCCGAGCTCGTGCTGTGCGCGACGATCTTGCTGTTGCTCTTGGTGCGCATTCCCCGCTGGGGTTGGCGTGTCGATACTTTTTGGATCGCTCTTGCCGGTGCAATCGTCGCCCTCTGCGTAGCCGCACCATGGGATCACTTGCGGACCGCCCTCTCCGCTACCGACGCCGCGAACCCCGCCGCCGTGACGCGCATGGAAATCTTCACGGGAATGCTCGTCTATGACACCTTCTCCGTCTATGTCCGCTCGCTATTGCTGATTTTTGCCGTGCTCCTCGTGATCTTCACAAAAATCACGGGCATTCCCGATCGCGAAGATGCCCCCGATATCTATTCGCTCTTTTTCGGTGCCACCATCGGCATGTGCCTGATGACATCGGCCAACCATTTGCTCACGGTCTTCCTCGCAGTCGAAATGGCCAGCGTCCCCTCCTACGTGCTCGCCGGCATCATGAAAGGCCGCCGCCAGGCCAGCGAAGCGGCCCTCAAATACTCAGTATTTGGCGCGGGTGCTGCCGGCGTAATGCTGTATGGCATCAGCCTGATCGCCGGCCTGCTCAACACCGCCCATTTGCCAACCATCGCTCTGACTCTCGCCGACAAGTTTGCTCATCCCGTCCCCCCCAGCGAAGTAATGGTGCTGGTCTTGGCCGGATTGCTGATCTCCGTCGGCTTGGCGTTCAAGCTTTCCGCAGTGCCATTTCATTTCTGGTGCCCCGATGTATTCGAGGGGGCAACGGCCGAGGTGAATGCCTTTTTGAGCATCGCCTCCAAAGCCGCCGCGTTAGCACTCCTCGTTCGCGTAGCCGTAGGCATGGGAACGATACCGCCCAAGTCCTACCTGCCGGGCGAACGCACTGCCATGCAAGCCAAGGCTGGTGAAACACAGCTCCAGACCGCGGCAATGTTCAACGTCGCCGACGAGCCGGCGAAAAAGACCACGGACGAATCGCATAGTGCCTCTGCTAAAACGCCCCAAGAGCTACTCGAGCCCGTTCGCTCGTTCACGGCCAAGCTGATTGCGTTCTTCGCGATCATCACCTGCACTTTTGGCAACTTGGCCGCATACGGACAAAATAATATCAAGCGAATGCTGGCCTATTCAACGATTGCCCACGCCGGCTACATGATGATGCCCGTCGCCGCCGCCATCGCCATGGCGGGAATCGACGCCACGGGCGCACAGCGAGCCATTGCCGGCCTCGCGATTTACATGGCCGTCTATTTGTTCATGAATTTGGCAGCCTTCGCGGTGGTGGCGTTGTTACGCAACGCGATGCGCAGCGAGGATGTAACCGACTACGCGGGCCTCATCCGCCGCTCGCCGCTTACCGTGATCTGCTTCGCGGCCGCGCTGTTTAGCCTGATCGGCCTGCCGCCGCTGGCGGGCTTCGTGGGCAAGTTCGCGATCTTCGCGGCGCTCGTCGATGGTTATCAAAAGGTGGAATCCGCCGGCTTGCCCGGTTTCTACTTGTTGCTCTTGCTCATCGTCGGCGGCCTGAACACGGCGGTCAGCCTGTTTTACTATCTGCGGGTCGTGAAGATCATGACGATCGATGAAGAGCCGCGTGACCGTCCGCCACTGTCCTATTCCGATGTATCCCTGGGCGGCGCGTTTTTGTGGGTCATTACGCTGCCAACGGCTCTGCTCATCGTCAGTTGGGAATGGCTCAGCCAGGTTTCGCTGGCCGCGGCCCGGTACTTGTTCTAGTGAACGAAGTTTGCGACTGCTGCTTGAGAATTGGTGCTTGAATTTATGCTAATGAGTCCGCCCAGCACGACCGACATTCTCAATCGCCTCCTGGTGCTGCATGTGCGGTCGCTGCCGATGTATTTGAAGTACGCGCCCCCCTTCCAGCTCGCCCGTCACCAGCAAGCCAAGAGCGTGCTGGATCAAATCGTCGATGACCAAACCCGCACGGTCGATCGCCTGGGCTCGCTGATTCTCGAAAGCAACGGAACCGTCGATAACGGCGAGTTTCCGATGGCATTCACCTCGCTGCACGATCTATCGCTGGCATATTTGCTGAAGCAAATGATCGAGCGGCAGCAAAAATTCATCACTGTCTGCGAGAGGCTGGCAGACGCGCTCAGCATGGCTCCCTATGCTCAAGCCGCCGCCCGCGAAACCGTCGGCGAGGCCAAGGGTCACCTCGAAAACCTCCAAGAGCTGCAGGCCACGCTAAACTAATCGCGATGGACCTCTTCGATACGCACGCTCATTTAGACGACGAGCAGCTTTCCTCGGTCGTTATCGGTGTTGTCGAGCGAGCCGCGGCTGCCGGTGTCTCCCGAATTTTGGCCGTCGGCACCACAGCCGCCAGCAGCCGCAACTGCCTCGTTCACGCCACGCACTTTCCCCGCGTCTGGTCGTCCGCCGGCATCCATCCAAACCCCGCCGCGGAGGCTTTAGCAGGCGATTGGGACGAGATCGTGAAGCTGTCGAGCGAGGCCCGCGTCGTGGCCCTGGGCGAAACGGGTCTCGATCTATATTGGAAAGACACGCCGCTGCCAATGCAGCAGGACTATTTCGACCGGCACATTCGCCTGTCACAAGCCACCGGTTTACCGCTGGTGATTCACTTGCGCGAGACGGCAGCCGAAATCTTGACGATGCTCACGGCAGCGCGCCGGCGCGGACCTCTAACCGGCATTATGCACTCCTTCACCGGCACCGCCGATCAGGCAGCCGCGTTTATCGATCTGGGGCTGCATATCAGCTTCGCCGGCATGGTGACCTTCAAAAAGTCCGATGATCTGCGTGCGGTCGTAGCGGTTGTGCCGGAACAGCGGCTACTGGTTGAAACGGATTCTCCGTACCTATCGCCAGAGCCGTTTCGTGGCAAGCGGCCGAACGAGCCAGCCCGAGTGATACATACAGCCGCGTGCGTGGCGCAAGCTCGTGGAGTTTCGCTCGCCGCACTTGCCGAACAAACCACGCATAACGCGCTGGCCTTGTTCTCCCGCATGGCGGCTGCATAATCGCTAAAACTGTCCCATTCAATTGCCCAGCGGCGAATCGTGCTGGCATTTAATGTCCAGAATGGGGCACGGCAGTTGCCATTTTCACGGAATGAGGTATCTCTTTCCACTGAGAGGAAAATATCATGCGATTCGCTGCTTTGCTGGTCTTGATTCTTCTGGCTTCTCCGACTCTGGCTCGCGCCGAGCAATACGCAGACGGCGGCCAGGTGGTCCACACGCGCCGAGCGCCTGTCGTAGCTCACAAGCTTGTGCCACCGTTCCGGGGCGTCCATACCTATCAGGGTCGTGGCGGCCGCCGTTAATCGCGGTCGGTTAGCAAACGCCCCGCCGTTTACCTCTGGCAACTGGCCCTCTAAAATTCGAGCGGCCCAGGCATTTTCCTGGGATCGATCGAACGCGAGGGAGCCTGGAATGCCAGAACATGTGGTGATTATCGGCAGCGGTCCGGCTGGTTGGGCCGCGGCCATCTATGCGTCGCGCGCGAATCTGCATCCGCTCGTCTTCGAGGGGGCGGAAACCGAGGAAAACCGCGTCGCCGGCACGCTCCCGCTCGGCCAACTCAACCTGACCACCGAGGTCGAGAACTATCCCGGCTTCCCTGCCGGCCTGCTTCATGGTTACATCCGCAGCGCCGTGGCGGAAAATCGCGTCAGCACCTACCTGGAGCCGCTGCACGAAGACAAGCACGCGGTCACCGGACCCGAGCTGATGAACTTGATGCGCCAACAGGCAGAGAATTTTGGCACGAAGATCGTCACCGATGATGTGGTCGAAATCGATCTGAGCAAGCCGCCCTACAAGCTCAAAACGCTTGAAGGCAAAACCCACGAAGCGCACTCGGTCATCATCGCGACGGGGGCGCGAGCAAATTATTTGGGACTGCCGTCGGAAGAGCGCTTCAAGAACCGCGGCGTGAGCGCCTGCGCCGTGTGCGATGGGGCGCTGCCTCGCTTTCGCAATAAGCCAATGGTGGTCGTCGGCGGCGGGGATTCGGCCGTCGAAGAAGCGACCTATCTGACAAAATACGCCTCGACGGTCCACATGCTGATGCGGCGCGACGTGTTCCGCGCCAGCAAAATCATGCAGGAGCGGGCCCAGACGAATCCTAAAATCAAAATTCACTACTTCCGCGAAGTCGATGAAGTCCTCGGCGACGAAAAAGCGGGCGTGACCGGCATTCGCATGAAAAACAACAAGGACGGCGGCACGGACGATATCGAAGCCAACGGACTGTTCCTCGCAATCGGACATACGCCAAATACTGACTTCCTCAAAGGGCAAGTGGCCCTCAACGAGAAGGGCTACATCAAATACACGACACTCATGCGGACTTTCACCAGCGTCCCCGGCGTCTTCGCCGCTGGCGACGTGGCCGATGACTACTATCGGCAAGCCATCACCTCCGCCGGCACCGGCTGCATGGCCGCACTGGATGCCGAGCGGTATCTGGCGGCCAATGGCCTAGAGTAGGGTTCAGGGTTCAGGGTTCAGGTCGGAAGCCGATACTGCCACGTTCTTCTTGCTCCCGTAGCGGTGCAGCGCGAATTCGATGATTGCAGGCAAGAGTGAGATGCCGACGATGATGAGTACGACGATCTCAAAATGTTCCTTGACGAAGGTGTTTTGAGCGAGCCACCAGCCGGCTTGCGTGCAGATTACGACCCAGGCGATGCCGCCGATGACGTTGAAGGCCAAAAAGCGGCGGTAATTCATCGCGCCGACGCCCGCGACGAACGGCGCAAACGTCCGCACGATCGGCACGAAGCGGGCGATGATGATCGTCTTGCCGCCGTAGCGTTCAAAGAACCAATGTGTGCGTTCCAAATGCCGCGGGTTCAGCCAGCGCGTGAGCTTGCCGCTCATCACTTTCGGCCCGAGATACTTACCGATGTGATAATTGACCGTGTCGCCCAGGATCGACGCGATCGTGAGCAGCACCGTGGCCGTCCAGATGTTGAGATTTGCATCGGCCCGCGCGCAGAACACGCCGACCGCGAACAGTAGCGAGTCCCCCGGCAAAATCGGCGTGACCACCAGCCCCGTTTCGCAAAACACGATCAGGAACAATAACGCGTAGGTCCACGCGCCATATTCCCCCGCCAGATGGTCGAGGTGCTCGTCAAATTTCAGGACGAATTGGACGAGTTGGAAAACGAGATCGATCATGACGGAATTGCCAGCCGAGGCAGGGGGCCGGCAAGTATAGCTTACGGCTAAGACCGGACAGGCCAGAGGCCGATCCTACGGTTAGTCAGGCAGCGGCTTGCCATGTGTTTCGGGGGCGAACCAGATAATTACCATGCCAACGAGGTAGATCAGGGCGATCAGCGAGCAGGCGATGGGCCGGCCACCGTGAGGCAACTCCCACGAGCCGATGTGCCAATCGACGGTGAGATTCTTGAGGAGATTGCCGAGTTGTAGCACGCCGACGGCGGCGAGGATGCGGCCAAAGTTGAAGCCAAAACCTTGGCCGGTTGCACGGACATTGGTTGGAAAGAGTTCGGGAAGGTAAAGCGGGAGCCAGCCGTAAAACGACGCGGTAGTGATGCCGGCTATGAAGGTCCAGGCGAGCAGCGGCGTGCCGTAGGCCGTGTTGCCAAGATAGAGCGCCCACACGGAAAGCATCGAAAGGAAGCACAAGACGAAGTAGGCCGGGCGACGGCCAATCCAGTCGCCAATGAGGGCGGCGAGAATAGTGCCAATGATTGCGCCGGCGGAAACCCAAATCAAAGCGTGTTCCTTGGCCTTGGGTTTGACGAGCTTATTGGCGTCGGCCGCTCGGTCTTGCGCAACAAGGGCTGTTTGATCTTTCTTGAATGCCTCTTCGGCAAGCGTTTTCGCCCAAGTCGGCGTTTGCTGAGTTGTGCCCCAGGTTCCGAGGAGGGCCACGCCACTCAAGCAAGCAGCGAGCAACATCCGATTGAGCGTGGATCGAGTCGAATCGAGAGCGCCGCTGGCCGCTTGTCGTTGCAGGTAACGTAGCACGGGATACGTATAGCCCACCGTCGCGATTGCGAGGCCAACAAGCGTTCCAAAAATGCGAACTGGGAGCTTGAAGTCCGGCCAAGGCGGGTTATCCCAAGCCCAAAGTACGACGATTAGCCCCGGCCCAACCGCACCAACAACTACGCCGAGCAAATCCTGCGTGGCCCAACTCGATGTGGAGCCGCTGCCTTGTTCCTTTTCCCATTTCTCCGATTCGGGTACGAAAATGCGGATGAAGAAGGTCAATAAGGCCGGTAATGTTCCCAGCATCATCACCAGTCGCCAGCCGCTATGACCGACAAGCGACTCCGCTGTCGCCTCCGACACTCCTGAGCGAAGTAGTAAGACGCGGAGGTCGGCGAGCCAATCGAGGAGGACGAGGCCGATGATGCCGACAAGTAAATAGCCGACATTGGCCGCCGCGCCGATGAGGCCCGCCATGAAGGCGCGTGATTTATTGGGCCAGACCTCCATGACGAGCGCGACGCCGAGTGACCATTCGCCGCCCATGCCCAGCGAGGCGATGAAACGAAGGATGCCAATTTGGGTTGCCGTGCCAGCAAATCCGCAGAGGCCGGTGAACAGCGCGTAAGTCAACACGCTGAGCGTCATCGCACGCACGCGGCCGATCCGGTCGCCAAGCCAACCGAACACAACGCCGCCGGTGGCCGCGCCGACGAGAAAGCTGGCCATGATGATGTTGAACCAAAGATCGCGTTCGCCTTGGGTGGCCGTCGGCATGAGAGCGGCCATGGCGTCGCCCCCGATGAGCGAAAAAATACCCATCTCCGCGCCGTCGAACATCCAGCCGAGGAGGGCGGCGGCGAGGGCGAGCCATTTGCCAGAGTCGGAGGGCGGCTTGTGGCTGAGGGGCGGGGAGGTAATGGCCGGTTTGAGCGGGGCGGGCGTAGCGACGTGAGCCATGACGAGCTGGGCGGGCGAAAGTGGAGGGAAGGAGAGAAGGAAATTGTAGGGCGTAGGTGGCAGCGCCCGCAACTTATACGAGTTGAGAGCAAGTTGAGGGTTGAGGGCGGAGGCGGCGGAGAGTTTTTTTGGGCTAATGTTGGGCGTAAGTTGTTTGGTGGCTGGAGGTTGGTGCAGTGTAGAGGTGCGCTAATGTTTAGGGTTGAGCGTTCCAAGTCTAAACTTCCCGGTTTCAGGTTGAAAGTTTGGGCGCAGGACTGGCCTGCTACTAAGTAGATTGCAATCGGCGCAGAAAACCGGGCCAGATTCTGGGAAAAAAATCCGGAAGGGGGGACCGGGATGGCGGGAGAGACCGCTTTGCTTTTAACGCAAAGGGCGAGAAGGAGAGCAAAGGGCGCAAAGCCGGCTGAATAGAGAGCTAGTGCCAGAGGCCGTCAAGATGGCGGCTAAGATGCTTGGCGGCCGGGCTCCGCGAACTAAAACATGATTCGATCCGACTTTTGCAAATTGCAGCGCTCGCACAAGATTTGAATGTTGTGCTCGGTACTTCCACCGCCTTTTGAAACCGGAATGATATGGTCGAAATGTAGTTTCAGCGATGAGCCGCATCGGACGCATTTGCCGCCGTCTCGAATCCACACCAACAGCCTTACGGTTTCTGGGATAGCGGTTCGCTGCGGTCCTACGGCTGACTCAGCGCGCTGCATTGCAACAACCTCTTGCCGCAATCGCTTTAGCCGGTTTTCTCTTGAATAAACCAGCTTCTCAACGTGCAACGTCGCTTCTTCTATTGATGTTGAATCCACAAACTGAGTCGAGGCTACAAAGAGTTGATTCTGAAAAACCAGCAAGGCGTCATACTCGCCCTTGTGCTCGCAAAATGATTCCGCACCGAAGAAACTTACGGGCTTAGAAAGCTGTAGGTCCAATAACGTCGATGGAATCCAGACCGAAAACTTAATCGTCCGTTGGTTCTCATTCTGACCCAGAATAATCGGTAGAAAATACTCGACCGCATTGACTTGCCACGCTTCGTCGCGCGGAAGATTGGTGAACGTCGTTACCGCAAATAAAACTCGTGGTTTACGACAGTGCTCAAGCCCGACTATTTCATTTTGTGGGGTGAGTATTCCAACCTTCGTAATCTTCATCGCAGTTGCCTCATCAGCAACATACTAGCGACGGCCGGGCTCCGCGAGCTGGGCGGGCGGGGTTCTGTGGCGCAGAGTTGACGGGCACCAACAATACGATGATGGCGTCGAGGTATTCTTGACGTTGATACAAAAAAAATTCGGCTATCGAAAACCATCGAAGCCGTGTTTTTGCCCACTGTCGGCAAAGGCACGGCTTTTTTTCGTTTCTAGGAGGAAGTTGCAATGTCAGAGAAACCAAAACGACTGTTCGGTCTTGGATGGGTTCAAGTTGAGGGACTTCGCCCCGCCGATCTGGAACCGCAGTATTCGGGGGAGTGCTTTGTCAATCTTGACGTGGCAAAGATGATTCAGTTTCCACCGAATCAGCCCGGTGTCGCCATTGTCACGTTCCTTGACGGGCGAAGCGAAGCCTTTGAGGAAGGGAACCACAGCCGCTTGCTGAAAGCTATTGAGGAGTCCCGGTTCGACTAGCTCCGCGGGGCGAAAGATGGTCCCCGAGCTGTGAACAAATCGTCTGACCAAGTAGCTACGGGCTAGTAGCGGTGGCCGGAGGGGGCGTAGGACTGGGGAGCGGCCATTTGGGGATAGGCAGGAGGTTGCCCGTAGTCGTAATTATTGGCGGGCGCGTAATTGTTGCTTGGCGGGTAGCCGTAGCTATTGGCGGGTGCGTATTGATTGGGCGGCGGATAGCCGTAGTTGCCTTGGGCGTAGGAGTTGTTGGCTTGCCCGTAGTTGTTCGCGGGTGGGTAGTTATTGGCCGGTGCGTAGTTGTTTGCTTGTCCGTAATTGTTATTGGGCGGATAGCCGGAGCCGCTCTGGGCGTAGTTGCTCGGGCCGTAGTTGGAATTGGGCATGTAGGAGCGGTTGACGTTGGGAGAGGCGGAATTGGCAGCCGGTGTGCCGCGGCCTTGATACGGCTGGCAGTGCGCGTAGTGGTGGCGGAAATTGCTTTCGTAAGCCTGATAGACGTCGGGCCGCCCACGAATGATGAGCAGGTTTTCGGCGTTGGCTTGTTCGGCACTCGTGGTGAAGTTGAAGCTGCCGGTGATGATCGTTTGTTGGTCGATGAGCATCACCTTGTTGTGGGCGATGGCATGAACCGTGTCGATGAGCGTGGTAATGCCGGCTTGAGCGACAAAATCGATCCCCGAGTTATGCTCGGTCAGTTGGCTCTTGTCGAGAATGATATAAACGGCGACGCCACGACTGCGGGCTTCGACCAGAGCCTGGGCGATCGGCACGGACGTAAACGAATAGGCCTGCATGAAAATTTGTTGGCGGGCCTGACGGATTTCGTTGACGATTGCATTCGTGCAGCCGCCGCCGGGAGAGAAATAGCAGGCGATATCGCCGGGAGCTTGGCCGTAGCTAGCCCCAGCGTTTCCGTAATTTGCGCCGCCAAATGCAACCGGATTGTTGCTGGAGAAGCCGGCGGATGGCTGGGCAGAAGTCGGTTTCGTGCTGGTTTGATAGGTGTTGTAGAGCCCGTTGAACGCCTGAGCGCCAATATCCTCGATCTTGCTGACGAGATCCTTACCGGTGCTTGCGTTGGTGTTGGCGCTAAACCCAGAGGAGGCAGCGGCTTGCCCCGGCGGTTGGCCAAAGGCAGCAGGACTGCCGCTGGGCGGCTTCACGCCGGCAGTTGGATTCACGCCGGCAGTCGGAGCGCCGGAACCCGTGACCCATTGCATCGCGGAACTAATGTCTTTAGGCACCAGATCAAAGTAAGCCGCGACGGGATAGGCACTAATCGCCGAAGTGAGAAAACCGGCGCTAAAAACATGGCTGGGTTGCAAACGCCAGCCGCCCCGCAATTTCTTTGTATATCCCAACATGCTCGTAATCGTGCGAAACATGTGCGGGGGGAGTGGCTAGTGCCTGGTGGCTAGTTTGCGGAGAAGCCGGATTGAGCGGCGGAGAATATGGGGAATGGGAGAAGGGGGCTAGAGCAGTTTTTTGCTAGCAAGGAGGAGGGAGTAGCGAGTAGGGGTGGGTTGTCATGGTCATTGGTGAGTTGGTCATTGGTCATTGGTC
>JANNTN010000084.1:0-1246 GCA_031394445.1 Anatilimnocola sp. | reverse complement strand
GTGGCGATAATGTCGCTGAAGTGGTCGGGCTTCATCTTCTGCAAAAGGTCGCGGATGCCGCCGCTTTCGAGCTGGAAGATGCCTTTCGTTTCGCCGCGCTGCAGCAGGGCGAATGTTTTCTTGTCTTCGAGCGGGAATTTGTAGGGATCGACGCGAACGCCGGTCGTTTGCTCGATCAGATCGACGGCTTTGGTCAGGATGGTCAGGTTACGCAGCCCGAGAAAGTCCATCTTCAAAAGGCCGGCCGCTTCGACATCTCCCATCGACCATTGCGTGATGATGTCGGGCTTGTCCTTCACGCGGCAGAGCGGCACATATTCGGTGAGCGGCCGATCGGCGATCACCACCGCGGCGGCGTGCGTGCCGACGTTACGGGCGAGGCCTTCGATTTTGCGGGCCAAGTCCAGCACTTCGCGGGCTTCGGGATCGGAGTCATAAAGACGCTTCAGCTCTTCGCCCGATTCGAGGGCTTCGTCGAGCGAAATGCCCAGTTGCTCGGGCACGAGAGACTTGAGCTGGTTGACGCGGGCGATGGGCCAGCCGAGGACGCGGCCGACGTCGGTGATGGCCGCTTTGGCGGCGAGGGTGCCGAACGTGCCAATCTGGGCGACGTTTTCTTCGCCGTACTTTTCCTTGACGTAGCGGATGATCTCGCCGCGGCGGTCTTTGCAAAAGTCGATGTCGATATCGGGCGCTTCCTTGCGATTGAGATCGAGGAATCGCTCGAAGAGCAAGTCGTATTTGATTGGGCAAACGTGGCTGAGATAGAGCGAGTAGCACACCAGCGCGCCGACGCCGCTGCCGCGCGCGGTGGCCGGCACGCCTTGCTCGCGGGCATGGCGAACGAAATCCCAGACGATCAGAAAGTAGTTGGGAAAGCCGAGCTGGTTGATGACGGAAAGCTCTCGATCGAGGCGGTCTTTCACCACTTGCGACAGCTCACCGCCGGGTAGCATTTCCTCGTCGCCGGCGTAGCGTTCTTTCAGGCCGAGAATGCACAGCTCGCGGAGGTAGTCTTCGGTTGTTTTTTCTGGTGGAAGTTGAAAGACAGGGAAGTGCCGCTTGCCAAGTTCCAGGTCGATGCTGACGCTGTTGGCGATTTCCTGGCTGCGGGCGACGGCGTCTTCCAGGCCGGGGAAGTGAGCATACATTTCTTCCGGCGAGCGGAGATAGAACGAGTCGTTCTCCATCTTCATCCGGTTGGTGTCGGTGCGGAACCTGCCGGTGTTGATGCACAGCATGACGT
>JANNTN010000896.1:0-3010 GCA_031394445.1 Anatilimnocola sp. | reverse complement strand
TCGCCTTTGGGATCGCTCCATTGGTCGGTCAGGCCGCCGTTGACATAGACTGGACGGGGAGCGGAGAGCGCGATGAGCTCGTGCTGATCGACGGGGAGGTCGTTCCAGCGGCCTGCCCATTGCTGTAAATTTCCCGCAAACTGATAGCCAAATCGCTCGGCCATGTCGTCGAGCGTTTCGCCCCAATCACGACGGATGAGCGCTGCTCCCATTTCTCCGGAGACAACCGAGAACACGGCGGCAATTCGTTCGTCCTTCGCCGAAGCCCACAGCACCGTCTTTCCCAGCCGCGATACACCCGTCACGGCGATTTGCTTGGGATTAACAGCCTGCTCCTTCTCCAAATAGTCGATGGCCCGGCTGATGCCCCAACTCCACGCGCTGATCGTGCCCCACTCGTTCGGATTGGGCTTCGTCTGTCCCTCTTTCAGCGTCAAACCGATCACGCCGCTGGTCCATTGATCAGCCCGGTCTGGCTGGATGTCGCCGTAGTTGAGCACCGCATAGCCCCAGCCGCGAGGAAGTAGCTCGCCCAAAGCATCGAATGCCGGTGGTCGGGCCTTGGCTTGTTGCGTGGCAGTGCTGGGAGGAGTAGCAGCACCTCCCGCTTTTGGCTCGGTCGCGGTTTTGCCGCCGCGTCCGCCGGGCGGAAACCCGAAGGAAATGCTGAGCAACATTGGGACGGGACCATTCGATTTGGCCGGCAAATGAACCGTCAAGTTCATCTGCGGTCCGTCCGGCTTATCGCCCATGCGGCCGACCACGCGTTTCATGATTGCTGCACCCTCGCGGGCTGTGGAATCGGTCTCCTTCACTTCCCAGGTGACCTGGGGTGCGTTATCGGGAACGCGACCGTAGATTTCGGTTTCATAGAATTTTAGGATTTCAGGACGCCGGCGAGTGCGCCATATTTCGGGCGTGGCGACGCGCTCGCCGTTGTTCAGCACAAGCGGATCGGGCAGCGTGTAGGCGGCAACCTTTTCTTCGGAGTAGTTGGAAACATGCCCCGTGGCTTTGGCCAGCCGGACGGGATTGCCACGAGGGTCGCCTTTGCCGATGTAGTGGATATTGTCGGCATTTCCGCGCGAGCCGGGGGTAGGGAGGTTCTCATTCGCCTTGTCGTTTCCATTGTTCGCGGCTGGTGCCTGGCCGAGCGTGATGGCGGTAGCGAACACGACGAGCGCAAATACAGAAGAAAAGAACACTCGCATGGCGTTCTCCCAGAGAGGATGGTGGGCCCGATGCGGAAAAGCATAACAGAGGCGGCGGGCGATTGCTGCTAGCAGGCGTGGTGCGCACAAGTGGTCTGGCCGATTTGCCGTGTGCTATCTAGTATCCGCGCCGCATTGTGTAAAGCGCGGCGGGACTCGTGCGCGCGAATGCAATCGTGGGAGCGATGCCATGGATCGGCGACTGCTTGTCTTCATAGCGTGGTGGGTGCTGGTGCTCGCCGGCTGTAGCAGCAAGGACTCCGCCGCGCCGCAGGCTTCTGCCGGTGCTCCAGCGGCTCCTTCGCCGCAGGCGGAACTAGCGAATTCGATGGAGGCCCAGTGGCGAGCCGAGCTGGCCCTACGGGCGGAAGCCGAGGCGGCGGAGCGCCGACAAATGGCGGACGGGGCGAGCGCGGCAAGGAGTAGTTCAGCCAGTCAACCAATCGGCAATGGCGAAAAGGTACTTGGGCCCAGTGGATCACCGAGTCCAATGGCTACGCAGCCTCCGCAGCCGCCATTTCCAGCATTCCCCTCGTTCGCTCCCGCACCGGCACCGGCTGCATCGGCCAGTGGCAAGGAACCACGCATCCCCACGAGCCCGCCGAGAATTCAACCGGGACCACCGACAACAGAAATTGCACCGGGAACTGGGATCGATTTCGCGGACGATTCGCCGCGTGGCGGGAGCGCACCGCCGAGTTTCGGCAGTCCATCAACTGCGTTTGGATTTCCACCACCGGCGGGTGGAGCTTCGGCACCTGAAGCGTTCAATGCTCCGCCCATCGGCGGCAACTCCGTGGGACGGGCAGGTGGCTCCAGCGCGCCTCCAGCAGCACCGAGCAACACTACCATTGCTCCCTCGCCGGCTCCGGCAGCCACGTTTTCTGGCGACGAAAGCCTGTTCGATGTCGTGGAAGTGTTGTATGGCACGGATCGGCAATCGGCCGAGCAAAAGGTGAGTACCTGGCAGCATCTGCTCATGCAGTTTTTTCCCACATTCGTCATTGGCCTGGTGTCAGCCGGGTTTATTGTCATGGCGGCAAGCCGTCGCAATTGGCTGCTGGGAACATTTGCCACGGTTGGCTTGGCCTGCTGCGTGCTGCTCGGATACGACACGTCAGACGAAGTGCTGGAGCGAATTCGTGGCACGGGAAAAATGGGCCCGCGGTACACCACGGATCGATCGTCGGGAGGAAAGGTCGAGCTGGGGCCCTGCGAAGTGACCATTCCCAAGACTCATGATCCGGGGGAGTTGGAAGCACCGTCTATCTTGCGGCTGGAAGTAAACGAAAATGCGAGCAGGCATTTGATTCTGCATAAAACAGAGCGGCTGGAGGACTCCGCGTTTCATCAATTGCTGCGGCAGCGAGTGGAGGCTTCGGCTCGGCGCGAGCTGTTTGTGTTTATCCACGGTTTCAACGTATCGTTTGAAGATGCCGCTCGGCGAACGGCACAGATTCATAACGATTTGAAATTCGACGGCGCGCCGCTCTTTTTCAGTTGGCCCGCGAACGACAAATTCATCTTCACCTATGCGGCCGATGAAACGAACGTCGCCTGGAGCGTGCCTCACCTCAAGTTTTTTTTGCTCGATATCGTGAAAGAAAGCGGGGCACAGTCGATCAATTTGATTGCCCATAGCATGGGAAATCGGGCGCTCGCCGCGGCGCTGCGCGAGATTGAGTTGGAGATGCGCGATCAGGCTCGACTGTTCAATCAGGTTATTTTGGCCGCGCCCGATATCGATGCGGACGATTTTCGAAACAACATCGCACCCGCGATGCAACGCACGGCGCGGG
>JANNTN010000895.1:0-27537 GCA_031394445.1 Anatilimnocola sp. | reverse complement strand
GAGCCGACGGCGATACCAGTGTGAAACGGCCGCGGTGCGGTGGCCAAGTTGGGGTCTGTAGAAGGGCCGGCATAGACGATGCCAGTGCATTCAAAGGAGACTTTCACCCCAATCTGATCGACCCCGGTAGAGTCTTTCACCACGTCATGGGAAATGGGCTCCGATAGCACGTCGCGGATTCTGCAGCCGTTGTATTCGATGTAGCTCTCGATTTTTAATGCCCCTTTGGTTTCTTTGGCGGCTGCGATGCTTCATTTACGAAATTGATGAAGCCCACGCCCTTCCCTGGATCGATCCCGCGCTTCTCCATCTTGTCCAGCCACTTCTCAATGTCTTCGAGCTTCTTCCCGGCAAACGGAATGTGCTTGGCGGCTTCGTAGAGCCCTTCAACGACGTTGACGAGCTGGGAGAGTTTGTTGACCGCCACCGTGAGACCGCTGGCAATCGTGATTGTGACGGCATCACCCATCGGCCTCACGGAGTCGTACAGATCCTGGAGCGAGTTTGAGAGCGAAGCCGACGCGCCGCCAGTTGCTTCCGCCGAGGCTATATTGCGGGACAGCCCCCGCCCTTCAGCTTCGATGGCCGCTTGCTGTAAGTGCGTGGAGAATTGAGTCAGCGGGCGGGTGCTCTCGAGCAATGCCTCGGACCAGTCCGTGATCCGTTTTGGCAGCAGGGCGAGCTCTTTCGAGGCGGATGCGATGCCACCAATCGCCGCACCCGCTACCGCTCCACCTGGACCGGCCAGCATTCCGATCGAAGCGCCCTGCATTGCCCCGCCTGCGACATTGGATACCGCCCCCGTAGCCTCCGCGGCCATTCGGTTGGCGATTTTGCCGCCTGCACCGCCGACGAAATCCATCGCAGCGCCGGCTTCCTGAACGCCGGGGAAGTTGCGCACAAAGGACGGGCCGAGACTTTGCACCGCCTGCCCACCCGCCGCAAGCGCCCCGGCTTTGCGGAACATGGAAAACCGGGCCTCAGACGCGGCCAGGCCAGGATCGAGCGACAAGGCAGCGCGAGATTGCAGCCCCTCCATTTGCCGCTGCTGGTTTTGCATTTGGGTCGCATGGACGATTTTCTGCCGCTGCATCTGCGCCATCTGATCCTTGAGGCCAGGATCGCGAAACATAGACAACCGCTCTTGCTCATCGCCTTTTTCTTGGAGCTTCCCGTGGCTCGAATCAAGCCCTTCCATTGATTTCTTGGCGGCCGCGATGCTGCTGGTGAGGTCGGAGATTTGGGACATCGCCCCCGATAGTTCCGCTTCGGAGCCGAATGCCTGGACACCAGGGCTCAGTAGCCGGCCGATAGTCTGCCCGAGTCCGCCGCCCCGCCCCAGAGCCATTGCGCCCCCCTGGGCTGCCCTGCCCCCGATGGCGGCGGCGGTGCCACCCTGAGCGGCCAGGGATTCGATGATGGGTAGGAGGGATGCAAGCATTTATAAACTCATCGCGCGAGGGCCGAACAAATCGACGAGGTTGATGATTTCAGAAACGCGGGCTTCAGTGATCGCTCGCTTCTTATAAAGCTGGCTGGCAACAACTTGGATGTGGAGCCAGTTATCGCGAACAAGCGGAATCGCGCGATCGACGGCCTGCCGAAATGCAACAACTGGCGGAGGACCGCCGAGCGACGTCTCGAGCCATGCGCCCACGCGTGCCTGCTCGAAATCCCCGCCTTCTCTATGAAAATCGACTTCGTAACGAAAGCGTGAGACATGGCGAATTCCAAACACGAAAGAAAACTCCGCACATTGGCCGGCCATGAGATCGGTCATCTTGCCACGTACGTGTTCGAGCGATGGATTCTTGCAATAATGGACCTCACCTTTTTTGTAGCGAGTTTGTCCATTTCCTGATTCCCATACCTGCGCGTCGCGAAGAGGTCTGCCAAGACGCAACGCGGCTACGCAGTGGCCCGCTTCGTGATGCGCAACGATTTGAAGCTGGGTGGGCATCGCTAGGACCGCAGGTGGATTGTGAGCGTCCGCTGCGATGCCTCGGCGGCACCGTTCATGGAGAGCCTGGTCCACTGGAAGGCGAACGCGCCGGAGGGCAACGGGCAGGCTTCCCCTGCTGCGCATGGCGTGTTTGCAATCGGAGCGCCAGCACCGTCCTGCAACTGCGTGAAGGTTTCGCCGTCGTTGCTAACTTCGACACTGAAGGAGTTGCCACTTATCGTGGCAGGAAACTGCACGCTGCCCCGCTGGAAGCCCTCCAGCAGAATCGGTGAAGATACGCTGGCCAGGGCCGCGATCGTCGGGGATTCTGTCGAGCTATAGGTGATGTTGCCGCCAGACATTGCTTCAACCCTTTATGAAAAAAATCCCCCAGCGGCCGGAGCCTTCGGCCGCTGGGGTCTGTCGGTTGCCGCTGACGCGGTAACCGACGCTCGGATCTTTGAGCTAGCAGCTCTGCAGCGCGCGAATGGCTTGCAGATGCGATTGCTGCGCATCCTGGAGGGACTCGTCGCAGCCCGTGCTATCGGCTTCGGTGAAATCAGGAAGTTCGGAAACCTGCACCGCCAGATCGGTCACCCGTCTGACGAGCGCGAACAGCTCGCCATTAACGGTGACGATGGGCTTCACTTCCGGTTGCGGCGGCGGGGTTCCAGGTGGCAAAGGATTGGCGATCGGATCGACACGATAGGCGTCGATGGCTTCCAAGGTGATACCAGTCATTTTGACGATTTGCGGGCCGCTGACGCCTTGCTTGAAAAGCTGCAGAGGCGTCTCAAACCGAACGGCTTTTGGCTTGCCGCAATTTGCCACAAACTCATCCAGCGAATCGATGAGGCCGACCAAATAGTCTTTCTTTCGAGTGCGAAGATATGCCCGCGAGTCGTACTCAACTGCGGATTCGAATACGCTAATCAGCGCTTCCGAAATATCGCGAGCGTATGACTCGATCTTGCCGAGATGGCCGGGCATCGGCCTTTGCATCAGGGCGGCGAGCAAATCGCGAACGGCCCACCAAAACGGGGCCATATTCTCGCGGACCGGGCGGCGTTTGAGGCCGACGACAGCGCTGTAGCTGTCTTCCTGCGCCTGGCGGACCTTCGCCAGCGCGGCATTGAAGCCATCGAGCCAGGATAGTTGCGGCTCGGTCGGCAGGGGTTTGGTTTTGGACATTGGTGGCTCCGAATATTGAAATTGAACTGAGACTGCTTTGATCAGTCGCGCGTGGCCCATTCGCGGCGAAGCTCATCGAGGGCATCCGAATAAGCCTCCTGAAAGCCGCTGAGTTGACCTTTGCAGCGGCGGATTGCCATCGCCGAAGCTCGCGAGGACATCGAGCCATGAGCCGATGCGAATTCCAGGTATTCGTCGTCGTTTTTGGCGTAAATTTCCGCGGCTCGTTGCGAGTTTATTTTTTTGTCGAGCGCCTCGAAAATCTCTTGGTGTACCTGTCGTTTGACTTGATCCAGGATTTGGCTGTCGGCACCCTCACCCGCCCGGCGCTTGGCGATTCGTGAGATTCGATCGCCGAGGCTCTCGTAAGATTGAATCGTGTCGCCTGGGGCTCCTCGCTGAATGTTCGGGAATGGGTCTGGCTTATAGCTGTTTTCCTTCGCGTAGCGAGCACGAACCGATTGCGGATTCGCCTGCAACTCGGAAAGCACCTTTTTGTGCTCCGCGGCGAAATCGACGGTTTCGCCCGCGGCCTGCTTCGCATAACAGGAGCGATATGCGAATTCGGCGGCCTCTGCGGAGAGGTTGGCGCGATCGGACTTTGCCGCGTGCTCCAATCTTTCGACTCGCTGTTGGAGGCCGGGGGAGGTAGCGGTGCTCATTGAACGTGCCTTTGCAAAGCGGGTTGGATTGGAATCGCCAGCCGTTGCCCCTGTGGGCTTGGCTGTGGGCTTCTTTTGGACGTGGGCGGCCTTCGCCCCGCGTTTCGCCATAGAACGCCGCAAAGCGGCTGCGGTGACTTTGTGCGCGGCCTTGATTCGGGCGCGGTGGGGCGCGAGTTCTTTGCGGATCTCGGCCGAGATTGCATCAAGAATTGCGTCGAAATCTGGCTTTGTGAGGTTCAAAGTTGCCTCGTTGGTTCCAATAGGTCGCAGCGGCGAATTCTGACAGTTGAACGCGACAACCGGATTGCCCGGACACGGCCCTGCCTGATCAATCGGTTGAGCGTCCGCACCGTCACGCGCATCAGCTCTGCCGCCTCGGGCAGAGTCATGAACTCAGCGGGGGCCGGCTCAGCGGTGGCAGGCAGTGGAGGCATTGTTGCGGGCATTCGATTTCCAAACGAAAAAAGCCGGCTGTCGCCCGAAGTTGGGCAAAAGCCGGCTTGAGTGATTTCAATGCCGATGTGTGCCCTATTTGTACGAGCAGTGCCGAATTAGTCAATGGATGTTCGAAATTCGCCCCTTGGATTCCAAACACCATGGATTCCAAACAGTGGATGAGGCAGCGTCGGCTTTTATGACCGTGATCTCAGCTCGATCGGCTGCACGCCCGCCCTCAAAACGCAGTGGATTCGATGCTCCTTAAATTTCACCGAAACGCCGAAACGATCGTTCCGTAACTTTTGCACGAATGGCAATTTCAGCACCTTTTCCGAAAGGTCTCCCTGCGGCAAATCGAGTTGTAAAAAATCGGCCTCAGCCGCGCGAATTCTCCCTTCTTTGCACGCGACGTAATCGCGTCCGTCGCCATTATAAATTCGCCACCTATGCCCAAAACCAACCCGAATATCGATCATTTTCTTCCTTTCTGACGGTTGGGAATTTGTTCGGACTCTATGCGCTCGGACTACTCCCGCCTTGCAGGTGGATTCAGTCGATGGATTGGGTGTCTTTAAGAGGCGTGTGTTCGATGTTTTTCATCGATTCCAAACATCGTCCCATCACGCCCAGGAAGGCCGCGCTGCTGCCGTCGCGCTCAAATTGGGCCGTATCCATCGCATCCCGCGGGGCCAGGTCGATGTCCTCGCCCTTGATCGAGCGGCGAAACTTTCTCCGCAGGTTGCGTATCACGCGCTGCGCTTCGCGAGAGAGCCCCTTGGTTGGTTTTGATGCCATGAGATTGTCCTAAATGCTTTCACGCGCGTCTAAAAGCTGGTCGGGCTCGAAAAGCGTGTCTCGCTTGGGTGCCACAACAGCGACACCCGGCCTGTCTCACCGTGCCGGTGCTTTCCCAAAATCAGGCTGCAGCCGAGCGCGTAGGCACTACCGTTTGCTGCCCCTCCATTACCGGGCGGGTGGTGAATTAACCACACGGCGTCGGCATCTTGCTCGATCGAACCCGATTCCCGCAGGTGCGACAGTTTGGGTTCCATGCCGTCGGCTTCGCGGTTCAACTGGCACAACGCCAGCACTACCACGTCCAGCTCCTTCGCCAACGCCTTCAGGCCAGCCGAAACGGCAGATACTTGCTCATAGCGCTGCAATCGTTTCTCGTCAGGCGACGGGCGCACGAGGCCCAGATAATCCACCACCAACAATTGCAGACCGGTGGTGGCCTTGGCGTAGCGGGCTACGCCCCTGATCTCCGCCAGCGTGGCCGTCGGTGGGCTCCAAATTCGAAGGGACAGACCATCGAGCGATTCCTTAGCACCCCGCAGGCGTTGCCGGGCTTGCTGGTCTATTCGGGAGGACCGCAAATCGCGGCTATCGATCTCCGCCAGTGGGCAGAGCATGCGCAGGGCCAACTCCGTGCCGCGCATTTCGAGGCTGACCATCAGCGATTGGCGGCCACGTCGGGAGTTATGTTCGGCTATCTGGGTCGCAAGGCTGGTTTTGCCGTTTCCTGGCCTAGCAGCGACGATTACGACTTCGCCCGGCATGATCGCGCCGGCTACCTGGTCAAGGCAATCAATGCCGGTCATCAGGCCAGGGCGTGTTGGAGCATCGGCGGCGGCATCGACCGAGGCGATGGCAGCCGCGGCGACGTCGCCGATCAGCCGCAGATCGTGGGGCTGGGTGCGATCCAGCTTCGCAAGCTGGCCTTCGAGCCAATGGCGGATTTCGGCGGCATCGGCATCGTGCTCGGTTGCTCGCCTTTGCAGTTCGCTGGCGATGCCTTGCAGGCGACGTAGGCTGGCGGCTTCCGCGATAGCCTCGGCGTAGTACACCGCGTGGCCGGCGTGGATCGTCTGGTTAATCAGCCGCATCAGCGCCGCAGATGAAGCCAGATCCTCCGCAACCCCCAGTCGGCGCAGCTCCGGTTGCAGTACCGTCACGTCATGAAGGGGTTTGCCGGCATCATCGAGCGTTTGCAGGGCGGCAAACATCGCCCCGTAGTCCGCATCGAGGAAATCACCGGGTGACACGATCGCAGACACCCGGGCGAACACTTCTTGCTGATCGAGGATGGCAGACCCGCACAATCCGGCCTCGCTTTGTGCGATCGAATCGGTGGGGGTATTAGGCCGCTCTGCGCTTCGGTTGCTCATACCGTCACGCTCCTTTCAACGGCTGGCTGGGACGGTGGCTTCAATTCGCGCCATTGGCTTTGCTGTTTGACTGCATCTGGCCGCGGCGAGCCACCGCTGTCGTATTTGCCTTCAAGAACTTTGGTGAGCGAATCGGGCTTCAGCAGCCAATCGAAGTCCGCTTTCCAACCGGTAGATCCCGCGCCTTTTAGAAATGCACTGCCTTCGATTAACGGCAATGCCGCTGCAAAATCTTCGAGCCACGCCGGGTCTTTGAGTCGCTGCAGAATTGTTTGTCTGCGCTTAGCCGTTAATTTTCGGCAGTGCCCTACACCCTCGATCGAGTTCCATCGCTGCAAGACGCTCACAATCACGTCCGCATTCGCCACATTTATTGCTTCTACTTCTGCTTCTGCTTCTGCTTCTGCTTCTGCTTGGGCTAACGGCGGTTTACCGGGGCTAACATCGTGTTTACTGTTAGCAGAATTGTTTACGCCATGTTTACGGCGGTAATCAGACATGTATTTACGCATGTACTCGCGCCGATCCTCCTCCCCGCGGCGGTTTCGGTAGTCCTCGTAATTGAGAAGCATCCAACCGCCGGGAGCCTTGTGGAGCCGTCGGCCCTCGTATTCGGGATTCTTTGAGTGTGGATCAGGTGCTTCCAGAACCGCGATGGCGGCCTCTACTTCCGGTATCGTTAGATTGGCGAGGCGGGCCAGTCCAGGCAGTGCGGCCTCCACGAAGCCCGTAGCGTCTGCGCGGGCCAGCATCGAGACAAACAAAAGGCGGACTTCCTTGGGCTCGCTCCAGAGGCTCGATTCCGTGATCGAGGAAAACAGCTTGGCGTAACTACTCATTTACTGCCCCTAAATGCCAAAGGCCGCGCAGCCGCAATCGTTGCGGGTGTCGCGGCCTTCGAGGGATTTCGACGGGCCTTGTATGGTTTGCGGCTGGGCCGCGGTCACTTCGGAGGAATGAACAACTCCCGGGCGGTATTGGCGGCTTCCAGCAGGTTCTCGACTGCCTGCCTCTGGCTCGGGTTTAACGTCGCTTGCCCCTGTACGAGCGTTGCCAGCGAGGCGGTATTGCTCGAGGCCTTGGCCAGCAAATCGCGGTGCTCGCGATCGGAAACGGTGGGTGTGTAATCCACGGGTTAGCTCCTCCCCGATCCAGCAAAGTTCCGTTCAGCCGCTTCGATTGCCTTCCGGCGCTTGTTTGGTGTCCGAGTGTGATCCGCCGGCTTCTGGCCGCTGAGCACCATGAAGAAGTTCTGGAGCGCCTGGATCGTCGTGAATTTGCCGAGGCCCGCCATGGTGATGGTCTCGAGCCCCCGCTTTTCCCATCGATATGCGGCGCAGTTATGAATCCTCTTCCCGTTTTTTTTCGGGGGGACGTGCAAGGGAACCTCCGACAGCGGTATCAGCGTGTCGGTTTGAATATCGATCATTTTTTGCCTCCGAAAGCAGTGCAGGGTAAACACGTGCAACGGAGTGCAAACCTAGATGAGATTCGCGCTTTTCCAAACGTCTCAAAATGATTTTGAGACGCTCTGGCGACTGCGATTTTTCAAATCTCGCGACATTTCACTAGCAAAGAATTTCCAAGAAATACTTGGTGCTGTGTTTTTAAGACGAGGTTTTGAGACGTTTTGCAATGGGCTGGACTTTGCATTTCTCCCGTCGAACTACGACTGCATCAGCACGCGGGCCGCTTCTATGCCGCTTATTGTACCGGTTGGCGATTTCGCCATTGCCAAGGTCGGGTTCGGTCTTAAGCACTTCACTGATCAATTCGCGAAGTCGATGCCAAACCGGCTTGCGTCCCGGTCGCTTTTTTGTGGAGTCCGTTTTAGTTTCAGGCTTCTCTCGCTCATTCATCAAGCGATCCGCTCGTATTGCCTCCTTTCGCAGCATTGCAATCAGAACGTCCTGTTGAAGGTCGGCAAGTCGTTCACCACGTTTTGACAGACGCTGGCAAAATATCAGCCATCGCTCGTCAAAGGACGCTTTTGGCGGACAGTTTCGGAGGCCAAAAATAATCGTCGAAAGTGTGCCGGCTGCGACCGCACGCACGCCAACATGATAGGAGTCATACGCTCGGCCGCCGACTTCAGCCGGCATATCGAATACCTCCGCCAACTCATTTTCGACGAGCGCAATTGCATTTTCTGCGTGATCGATCTCGCTCTGCAGGCGAGGAATGGTTTCTTCAGCCAACCGTCCCGGCCCGAGTAGGCTTTCTTGGTACGCAAACTCCGTTTCGCTGGGACGGCGTGGACAAGAGCGGTTTTCTATGGTGTCTGACACCAGGGTATCCAGGTTCCGAGCGTAAAACAGACACATACGAGCAGCATGAAATGCCTCGCGAAACCGAGGATCGACCGAATCGAGTTCTCGCATTGTGTACCCTTTCAAGCCAGGCCAGCCGCCGGCGCTGCGAAGGGTACACAACGCAGCGCCGGCAAGCTGTGGGCGGGAGCTACCCGCCAAACCCAGCGAATGGAATTCTAACCAACCTGAGCCATTACCGCGGCCGCCCGCTCGAGATCCCGCTCCGCATAAACTTGCGTCACATCAGCCGCGGCATGTCCGAGGGTGACTTGGGCGGCTTCCAAACCGAAACGCTTGCGTATCTCAGTCGCCGCCGAATGCCGAAGCCGATTCGGTGCCCAGGTGTTTTCCTCCCGCCACTTCCTGCCCACGGCGATTCGATCAGCCTTTTGCTCGGCTGTTTCGCCAGCAGGGGCTTTGCGCAGTTCTGGCGGCATTTTGAAAGCGAGCTCGCAGGCTCGATGAATAGCCCGGCGATAGCTATCCGTCGTGTATCGATCCCCAGCGGGCCGGGCAGGCTTGCGGCTGCGATTGCTGCCGGGAACATTCCCGCGCTTCAGTGGCGTAACGCGGCGATCGTGGGCATCCTGGCGGCGTTTCCTCTCGCTTTCAGCCGGGCAGAAGCAATAGCCGGCCTTGTCCCGTAGCAAATAGGGCCGCAATACATCCTGACCCTTGGGGCCAATGAAAATTACCCGCTCCCGGCCGTGGTGCTCTGTCTTGTGCGACTCAGGCCGATACGCCCAGACCGGGCCCGAGGTATCGACGTCGCAGGGGCGCAAGACGCAGACCTCTTCGGGGCGGCAGCCGGTGAGCCGTTGCAGGCGAACCATATCGGCCACGATGGCCGGCAGATGCTCGAGCGTGGCATTCACCACGGAATCCGCCACAGGTAGCACGGGGGCCAGTTCCTTCGCTTCCGTGCGGCCGCGGTGCAGTCCCTTCACTTCTCTCAGAGCATGGGCGACGCCGGCGGGGATCAGTTCCTGGCTGACAGCCCAGGCGAACATCCTAACGACGCGGCCAATTTGCTTATTGATGTGCTGGCGGCCCCAGCCGAGGCGAATCATGGCCTGCTGGACCGCTTGAAGCTTGAGGGGCCCGAACTCGCCGGCCAGATCGCGGCTGTAGAGCGAAATCACAACCTTGGCGGCCGAGACGAGGGCGTTGACCTCATTCGTGATTTGGCCATTCTTTCGGTAATAGGATTCCGCGTGCGTCCGATAGGCGTCGAGCAGCTCGACGACAGACATATCGCTGCCACCGCCCGCGCCCTTCAGAGGCCTGCGCCCGCGCGCCAGCCATTCATTGACTTGGCGATCGTATTCAAGATGACTGGCCTTGCTCCCATGCAGACCGAGATAGTGATCCTCGCCCGATAACCGCACAACGGCTTGGCCAGATGCCCGATGCTTGGTGTAGCGCGGAATAGAAGGCTGCGGACGTGGCACGGTGCGGCTCCCTGTGCTCCTCCGTAAACACGGAGGAGAAAATCGGGAAAGTGCCGCACTGCCGACCATCGGCAGGTAACGCTAGTGACGTTTCAGCAAGGACTTACAGAAAGTTGCGGGGACAGGATTTGAACCTGCGACCTCGAGGTTATGAGCCTCGCGAGCTACCGGGCTGCTCCACCCCGCGTCATGGTTCGCCTGTGGGTGTTAGCCGTGGGCGATGCCTCGATTTTAGCGTGCTGAGCCGATTGGTCGAGGGGGAGGGGAGAAAGGATTGGGTGGATGCTATTTGTCCCGCGTGACACGCACTAGATTGCCTGATCGTTTCATGCGGCCTAATCCGCGTTACGAGCGGTAATTTGCATACATTCTGTCTCGCGAGGCGGGGCCAACTGCGGGGGATTGTTGCTTGCCGCAGGGTGTGGAGAGGGCTAAACTGGCTAGATGAGATAGGGGCGATTTTTCGAGCGCTTTCGGGGCGTTTGAGCCTGAGGCGAGAAGCTGAATGAGCAACAAGGACCGCGTGCGCCCTGCGGGAGCCAAGGAGAAGGCTGAGATTCTGCCGCCGTTGCCAGGCGTGGTCATCACTCCGTCGGCACTTCCGCCAAAAGTTGGGCCACCGGTTTTGCCGCCTCGACCGCCGCTTCTCCCGCCGGGGGCTGAGAGCGTTCTACCTGCTCCGGTGAGGGTGAATGTTGCGCCCGTTGCTGCGGCCGCGGCGAAAGCACCACGAGCGGCGGCAATGCCGACTGTCGCGGTAGTCAAGAAGGCGAAGACGCCAATTGCAGTCGGCACTCCTCCGCCAGTCGATCCGGGAGTGGAGGAGGCTCCGGATTTGGCCGGTGACGCAATGAAAAATGCGCCGGCGTTTTTGGTAAGCACGTTGGTTCACATGATCCTGGTGATCAGCCTGGCTTTGTTCACATTCAGCCAAGGAACGGAACAGCAGGTTGAAATTGTGGCAGCCTATGCCGATTCCCAGGGCTTGCAGATGCTTGAGGATCGGCTGCAAAGCCCTGAGGCCCTCGATGTGCCCATTGAAACGCCGGCATTTTCGCTGGGGGCAATTCCTGTCGATGATCCTTTCGCCGCGCCGCCGAAGTTTCTCGATCCGACGCGCGACGCGACGCAGGGGATCACGAATGGCGAGGCACCGAATATTGGCTTGGCTCTCACGGGCCGCGAATCGGGTATGAAAAAAGCCCTGTCGCAAATTTATGGTGCGAATGCGACCACGGAGGGCGCGGTCGTGGCGGGACTCGAGTGGCTGAAGAAACAACAAATGCGGGATGGGGGGTGGAGCCTGGTGGGGCCTTATCCCGACGGGGCGGTCGTCGAGAATCGGTGCGCCGCAACGGCGATGGCTTTGCTCGCGTTTCAAGGCTATGGCACCACGCACCAATCGAGCTCGCTAAAGCCGGATTTTCACGATGTTGTCGAACGGGGCTGGAACTATCTGCTCAAGACGCAAGATAAGGACGGGTTATTTCAACACGACGGGGGGCACAATCACCGGTTGTATGCCCAAGCGCAGGCAACAATTGCGATTTGCGAAGTTTATGGCATGACGAAGGATCAGAAATTCAAGCGTCCGGCGCAGCTCGCGCTGGATTACGCTCATAAAGCACAGTCGCCCGAACTGGGCGGTTGGCGGTATCAGCCGCGATTGGATTCGGATACGTCGGTCACGGGCTGGTTTGTCATGGCGTTTCAAAGCGGGCTGATGGCGGGGCTGGAAGTACAAAGCCCGAACCTGGATATGGTCAACCGCTTCCTCGACCGGGTGGCGCATGACGGTGGAGCACAATACAGCTATCAAATCGGGACGGAGCCGTTGCTTTCGATGACGGCTGAGGCGTTGCTCTGCCGGCAATATCTCGGCTGGAAGCACGACGACGAGCGTATGCGACGTGGAATCGACATCTTGCTGGCGAATCGTATCGAATACCAATCGGAACCCAACGTTTACTATTGGTACTACGCCACGCAGGCCTGCCACCACATGGATGGCGACGACTGGAATCGTTGGAATGAAGCGCTGCGCCGCGAAGTGCCGGCTGCCCAGATCAAAACCGGTCCCAACAGCGGTTCATGGCCTGTTCCCCTCTCCGATCGTTGGGCACCCCACGGCGGCCGCCTCTTTGTCACTTCCCTATCCGTATTTATGCTGGAGACGTATTACCGGCATTTGCCGATTTATAAGTGGCGGTTGCAGTAATTTCTGTGGATTAGCGGCGGGCTTGATTGGCGGGGGGCGGGGCGGCTTTGGCACCTCCGGAGAGATATTCCTGGTAGCTGACAACCGGAAACTTGGCGATCATGTCGCTGGCGGCCTCGATCTTTTTGCGGTCGGTGTCGGCGAGGGCCCAGTTGACGAGGTGCTTACTTTTCAGGTCGAGTTTTTTGCCGAGGGGCTTGGTGGCGGGGATGGTGCGGGTCACTTCGAACGGTAGGAGCGCGCGCTCGGCCAATTTGTCATTCAGGACGAGCCGTGCGTTGGAGGGGAGGTTGCCGCCGCGCGAGGAATTCAGGCGGGCGCACCAGTCGGCAAAGTGACGGTAAGCCTTGGCGGCGTCGGGCTTTTCGGCCTTGAGGCCAATTGCCGTGTAGGAAAGTGGCTTGGCTGCGAGGCGTAGCTCGGTCATTGGCTGACCATTGTGATTGATGTCTTTGTCCGTTGTTTCAAAATGGGGTGAGGCGCAGAAAGCAAATAGGGGGTCATGCTCTTTGGCGGCTTCGTTTTCCAGGGCCAGGGCAAAGTTGATCAGCTCCTGAGTGGTGACGATCGCTTTGACCTGGCGCGTCTCTTCGAGCAGCGTGAAGCGGCCATTCCGTGGATCGAAGACCATTGTCTCTTTGGGAGTGGTCAAGCTGAAATCGTACACGGTGCCGTCGGCGGTGAAGATCGTAAGCTGCTCGAGGATCGGCTTTTTGTCGTCGCTGCGGAACAGCTCGGTATCGACGCGGAACTCCAAGCCTTCGGCGGAAGCAGTTGTGGCTCCCACAATCAGGGCGAGACAAGCCAATACTTCGACCACGAGTTGCTTCGAAACCGCCATTGTTCGAGCCTCCTGCTTGATACGCGCGCAAAACCTGCCGACGAGCGGGGCGGAGGGTAGCAAGTTGCAAAGGGGCGGGCTAGACAGAATGGTGCTAGCGGCGTTGGGCGGGAGCAAAGGGAGTGAAACCACGAATGACACGAATGGGGCACGGGGAAATTGCCGCGGATGAATGCGGGTGACGCGGATTGAGGATGGGAAGAGACGGCAGATTGACATGTGAGGGGGGATGTCGCACAACAGGGTCACCTTTGGGAGGTTTTGTCATGGTGCGATTTGGTTCTGCTTGGTTGTTGGTTGGTTTTGTCGCTTTTGCATTAACGCTGGCTGGCTTGGCCGGTTCTCCGCTGGCTGCGCAAGAGAAGAAGGTCTTTAAGGCGGGGGCGTATGCGATTGATGTGTCGCCGAGGAAGTTTCCGGTGATTGTGAATGGGGGGATGACGGAGCGGACGGCGGATAAGCTTTCCGATCCGATTCATGCGCGGTGTTTGGTGCTGGATGATGGGACGGTGCGAGTGGCGATTGTGGTGGTCGATAATTGCATGATGCCGCGGGAATTGCTGGATGAGGCGAAGCAGACGGCCAGCCGGGCGACGGGGATTCCGACGAGCCATATTTTGATTTCGGCGACGCATACGCATTCAGCACCGAGCGTGCATGGTTGCTTGGGGAGCGATAAGGACGAGGAATATGCGAGGTTTCTTGCGCCGCAGATCGCGAAGGGGATTGTGGAAGCGAATAATCGGCGGGAGCCGGCGCGGATTGGCTGGGCATTTGGCAAGGACGAGAAGAATGTGGCTTGCCGGCACTGGGAGATGAAGCCGGGGCAGGCGGCGACGAATCCGTTTGGCGGGACGAAGGATGATTTGGCCCAGATGAACCCCGCGCCGACGAAGATGGCCGAGGCGATCAAGCCGACGGGAACGCCGGACCCGGCGGTGCCGGTGATTTCGGTGCAGACGCTGAGCAGTCAGCCGCTCGCGCTCTATTCGGCGTATTCGCTGCACTACGTGGGTAAGACGCAGCCGGTGTCGGCGGATTATTTTGGCGTGTATTGCGACGAGATCGCGAAGCGGCTGAACGTGGCGAGCGGTCGGTCGTTCATGGCGGCCCATGCGAACGCGACGAGCGGCGATACGTGGCTGATGGATTATACGAAGCCGCGGCGGACGGATTACACGCTGGAGAGCGTGGCGAACGACGTGGCGACGGCGGCAATGGAGGCTTACGGGCGGATTCAATATTACGACTGGGTGCCGCTGGCGATGGCCGAGTCGCTGCTGGAATGTGGCGTGCGGATGCCGACGGCGGCGGAGGTGGCGGAGGCGAAGGAGCTCATGAAGAACTTCGAGGGGCGGAAGCCAAAAGATGTGCCGGAGGTTTATGCCCGTGAGACGGTGCTGCTTTCGCAGATGCCGCCGACGCGGGAATTGAAGATTCAGGCGCTGCGGATTGGCACACTGGGGATCGGGACGATTCCGAATGAGACGTACGGCAGCACCGGGCTTTACATCAAGGAGAAGAGCCCGCTGAAGGAGACGTTTGTCGTCGAGCTGGCCAACGGCTGCGAGGGGTACATTCCGCCGCCGGAGTTGCATCCGCTGGGGGGCTATACGTGCTGGCGAGCAAGGACGGCGTGTTTGGAGCCGCAGTCGGAGCGGAAGATTCGGGAGCGGGTGCTGGAACTGCTGGGGAAGGTGGCGAAGGAGCGGGTGGGGGAGGATGCGGTGAGGGCGCGGTAGGGTTTGACGCTTTGATCTTGTGCCACTAACAACGGGCCTGGAAGCTACCGGGTCTAGTCATTGCGGCCTTTGGCCTATGCGGCAACAATGTTCACGAAGTTACGTGAACATGTTACGTGAACATGTTTTGATGGTTGGGCTGTGCTCTCCATCTTCTGCCGTCGCTAGGGGCCTTTTATGCGTGAATTTACTGTTAGCGCACAACCGACACGCCGGAGTTTGTTGACCGTTGCTGCTATCGGTACGACGGCGGCTGTGTTGGGGACGAGACAGCAGGCTAGGGCCGCGGTGGTTGCGCCGTCGGGCGTTAAATATTGCCTCAACATGAGCACGGTGCGGGGGCAGAAGCTGGCAGTGCCGGATCAGGTCGATTTGGCGGCGAAAGCGGGGTACGACGCGATTGAGCCGTGGATGAATGAGCTGCGGCAGTATCAACAAGGGGGCGGAAGCGTAGAGGATTTGCGGAAGCGGATTGCGGATCGGGGGTTGAAGGTTGTGAGTGCAATTGGCTTTGCCGAGTGGATTGTGAACGATGACGCCAAGCGAGCAGCGGGGCTGGAGCAAGCCAAGAAGGATATGGATTTGATCCGGTCGATCGGGGGAACGCACATTGCCGCGCCACCGGCAGGGGCGACGAAGGAAACAAATATCGATTTGGTGGTTGCGGCGGAACGCTTTCGCGCGCTGGTTGATTTGGGCGCGAGCATGGATGTGATACCCCAGCTTGAAGTGTGGGGATTCTCGACGACGCTCAGCAAACTCGGCGAGACAATGCTGGTGGCGACGGAAAGCAAGCATCCCAAGGCATGCGTGCTGCTCGATGTGTATCACCTGCACAAGGGTGGCAGCGGATTCGCCGGTTTGCGGCTGCTATCGGGAGCGGCGATGAATTGCTTTCACATGAATGATTATCCATCGACGCCGTCGCGGGAGACGATTACGGATGCGCATCGCGTTTATCCCGGTGATGGCGTCGCGCCGCTGAAGCAGATTTTGCGCGATTTGTTCGCGACGGGGTTTACGGGGGCGCTGTCGTTGGAGCTGTTCAATCGTTCGTATTGGGAGCAGGATGCGATGACGGTGGCGCGGACGGGGTTGGAGAAGTTGAAGGGGGCGGTGGCGGCGGCGGCTACGTAATGCCTGGTTCAATTGTCGGAAAGATGACAGAAAGATGAGGGACAGAAAAATGGCCCTTCGTTCAGCTAAATTGCTGCCACGTTCTGACAACAACTACTAAGTTTAGTACCGGATATAAAAATTAGAAATCGAAATGACTATTCAACCTGTTTTGATTGCTGGCAAATGGCGGGATGCGAATGCGTCGGGGTCGTTTCGGGCGGAAAACCCGGCGACGCGGGAGGCGCTGGACGAGTTTCCGATTAGCACGTGGGCCGATTGCGACGAGGCGCTGCAGGCGGCGGCGGTGGCGTTTCACAGCCGTTGGACGGGAGATTTGCCGACGGATAAGCGGCACGATGTGTCGCAATTCGCTGCGTTTTTAGAGTCGTTCGCCGCGCGGATCGAGGCGAACAAAATGGCGATCGTGGAAATGGCCAATCGTGAGTCGGGTTTGCCTGCTTCGCCCCGTTTGGCCGATAACGAACTGCCGCGGACGACGGGGCAGCTTCGGCAGGCGGCCGCGGCGGCCCGCGAGGGGACGTGGGCGTTGCCGACGATCGACAAGGCGAACAACATTCGCTCGATGCTCGGTCCGATCGGGCCGGTCATCGTGTTTGGCCCCAACAATTTTCCGCTGGCGTTCAACAGCGTGGCGGGGGGCGATTTTGCCGCGGCGATTGCGACGGGCAACCCGGTGATTGCCAAGGCTAATACTTCGCATCCGGGCACGACGCTGCTGCTGGCGAAGGAAGCACAGGCTGCGGCCGAGGAAGTAGGATTGCCGCCGGGCTGGGTGCAGTTGATCTATCGCACGAGACATGAAGATGGCGAGCGATTGGTTGCCGATCCGCGCGTGGGGGCGACGGGCTATACCGGCAGCCGCAATGCGGGGCTGAAGCTGAAGGCGGCGGCGGACAAAGCGGGAAAGCCAATTTATCTGGAACTGTCTAGCGTGAATCCGGTCGTCATTTTGCCTGGAGCACTGGAAGAGAAGCTGGAGGATATCGCCGGGCAGTTCTCGACGAGTTGCTTAATGGGAGCAGGGCAATTTTGCACGAACCCGGGCCTAGTGTTGTTGCTGGCCGGCGAGACGACGGAGCGGTTTCTGGAAACCGTCGTGGGCAAGTTCAAAGCGGCCCCCGTGGGAACGCTGCTCTCGGCGAATGTCGCCAAGTCGCTGCAACAAGGAATTGGCTTTTTGATTCGAGCGGGGGCGCACACGCTGGTCGGCGGCAAAGCGGCAACGGCCACTGGCTATTGCCACGCCAACACACTGCTGCGGGCCAGCGGGCAACAATTTTTGGATGCACCGGAGGCGCTGCAAACGGAAGCTTTTGGCAACGCGTCGCTGGTGGTGGTGGCGGAAGACCTCGATGAAGCGGAACGCTGCCTGAAGCACTTGGAAGGAAATCTCACAGGCTGTATTTACTCGCATACCGGCGGTGCGGACGACGCGGCTTATAATCGACTGGCCCCACAACTGCGGCTCAAGGTTGGTCGATTGATAAACGACAAGATGCCGACGGGAGTTGCCGTGAGCCCGGCGATGAATCATGGCGGACCATATCCGGCGACGGGGCACTCCGGGTTTACGGCGGTGGGCATTCCTGCGTCGCTGCGGCGGTTTGCAGCGCTGCATTGTTATGACAACGTGCGGGCGGGGCGTTTGCCGCCGCAGTTGCGAGATTAAGGGAATGCAGAATTCAGAATCCGAAGCGGAGCTTCGGGAGAGGGGTTGCCAAGCAGAGCTTGGCAAACAGATTATTCGGCAGTTGCTCTACAAGTACATGCCGACGTGGCCGCCCTTTTCTTCGAGCTCGGATTGGAGCTTGGCGAGACGTTCCTTCGTGCGGGCGAGATCGCCGGCTTCGATGTAGCGGTCGAATTCGACGCGGACGGCTTGCTGTACGGCTTGGGTGAACCAATCGACGATGGGGGCGGTGAGCCAGTCGCACGTTTCGCGGCCTAATTCCACGTTCAGGTCGGCGTGCTTCGCGTGCATGTCTGCATCGTCTGTGATGACGGTTCCCGTGAAGCTGAAATCCAACGTGCCGTAGTTCTCGCGGTTAGTCAGGTGGAAAACGCAGCTCGCGTTGTAAAGATAGTAGGTGTTGTGTGAGCCGTGCTTTTCAAGCGCGCGCTTGATCGACTCGCAGCGCTCGCGATATTTGGGCGAGGCATCGATGGGGATGTCGAGCCGTTGCACGCTGCGGAGCGGTAGGCAATCGAAGGCGATTTCGACGTAACGGGTCATGCAAGAATTGTAACCTGAGCGAGGATTGATGGCTGGCGGTCAATGACCAAATCGCAAGCACCAAAATACAAACAAATCCAAATCCATTAAGGCCCCAATGATCGTTGGCGGCAAGTATTTCGAGGCACGGTTGCCGGTTGGGGTTGCGTCGAGCGGTTCGAGATAGCTAAACCCTCACCCTAGCCCTCTACCAGAGGGAGAGGGAACGGTCGCTTGGCGGTGCTAAGGTGCTTGGCTTATTCGCCGCCGGCGCTGGTGGTGACGGGGGCTGTGGCACCTTCGCCGGTCATGTCCCAGCCGAGGGTTAGCCAGGCACCGTCGGCGGCAATTTCGGCGAGTTGCAAGCGGCCGGCGCGGGAGAGGTCGCCTTTGAAGATCAGGCCGTCGCCAATGAACTCTTCCTTGAAGAGTTTGTCGAACTTGCGGCGGATGAAAGTGACGATGGGGCTGTCGCGGAATGTAATCTGGTCGGGGTTGGCCCGATTGGGAAAGCGAACGCGGATGATACCATCGCGTGTCATGGTTGCGCCGCGGTTCGTTTTGTCGAGCTTGTACTGAGCCGAGATTTCCAAAAGTTCGGTGATAGCCGGTTTGTATTTTCCCGGTTCTGTCTCGCCACGGGCGAAACCGTCGGCGCGAATCGCAATCCAAATTCCGCTGTTATTAAATTTTGCGCGGACCGGCAGCGACTTGGAAAAGGTGATCGACCAAGGGTCTTTTTCTTGATCAATGGTGCCGTCCGGTTTTGTGACCCTTAATTCTTCGGGCAAATCGGCTTTGAGGTCGTCTTTGATCAATTTTTCGAGGCGGACATCCGTCAGTTCGTAACCGGCGAGGACACCTTCACCGTAGTTGATGACGGCCGATTCGTGCATTCGAGCGGCGAGGTCGCGCTCGCCCGAATGGCTGGGCGGGGCGTTGGGAGCCGCGATTAGGCCGGGGCTCTCTTGCTTCGATTGCAATTGCACGCGGTCGTGGGTCGAGCTGAAGACCAACTCTTCGGGGAACTCGCCGCGACGGAGCAATGGGTTGCGGAATTTTTCCTGATAGTCGGCGTTTCTCTCGCCGATCATGCGACCGGCTTCAGCGTCCATTTGGCCGGCGACGCGCGAGCTGGCGCGTTGCGAGCCGACGGCTTCTGCCTGCCCCTTTTGTTGGCCGGCTTTCTTCCAGGCGATGCGCTCGATTAAGCCGCACCTGGCGGAAATGCTGTTGATGTTCGATCGCGTGCCCGCGGACGCGCCAGCGGCAAAGGCGAGAAGGCCCGCTGCGTCCATCTTGATGTTTTTGCGGGCGGCGACGCTGGTGGTGCCGGTGGTGTGAATGGTGACTGGCCCGTTGTAGCCGATGTTGTTCGACCAGATCGTGCCGTTGAGCAAAATATTCAGGCTGGCGGCGTGGGGATTTTCGTCGAGGGCGAGCGAGGTGTGCCCGACCATGCGGGCCGTGCCGTGTAGTGAAGTGCCCAGGATGTTGTCGTGAATGGGAGTGAACTGGTCGATGTCGCGTTCGACGGCGGCGGCCGCGAAGCGACGCGAGACGTGGCCGTAGAAGTTCGAGTGGCTGTAGGCACCGCGAATGGAGCTGACGAGCTCGGGGGCCTGACGGGCGTCGTCGAGCCAGGCCAGAGTGCGGCCGATCGCTAAGGCGGAATCGCCGGAGGCGGGATCCTTTTGATAAGCATCGAGTTGGCTAGCTAACTCCGCCATACGCTTGGGATATTCATCGGCGGATTTGGCGTTAACTGACGCTCGTAGGACCGTGGCATAGCGGGAGAGGGCGTTTTGCAGGTGCAAGAATTCTGGGCGTTCGAGCCCGGTGTGATTTGCTCGGAGCTTTTCGATGGCGGTGCTTAAGACGCCGGAGGGCTGGCCGCCGCGGACGGAGGCGTTCAGCTCGTCCCACTGGAGGTAGCGCTTCCAGCCGGTGGCTTTGCTGGGGGCACCGGTTTTTAAGAAAGCGTCCAGCTCGCGGATGGCTTTTTCGGCGGCGGCCTGGGAAGAGGCAACGTCTTCCGTGGCAACTGGCCGGAAAGCCTTGGCGGCCTCTTTCGCGGCAGATGATAGCTCGGGTCCGGCTGGCTGCTGGGCGTGAAGGGTCGCTGCGCAAAGTGAAACGAGCAAAGTGATTAAGACCGGTCGCATCATGTACCGCCTCCTTGGCTTCCAGATAGAGAAGTTGGCGACTGGCAGATTCCGTTCGGCAGGCGTCGAGGTCGGTTACGGCTAATTCCAAACAGTAACGCGCTGACGCCAGCGAGCCTGCAATGTCGGCCCATCTTCCGCCGAATGGCTGAATTGTGCAAGCCAAACATCCCTCCTTTTTCGCCCTGGTTGACTACGGCTGTCCAGACCACTTATCTTCTCGCCGGCTGAGATGAGCCAATTTAATTCTGATATTTATAAATTCAATAAAAAATGATTGACATGTGGCGAATGACGCGAGGAATTTTGGTAGTGGTTCTGTGTGCCTGCGGGGTGATTTGCCTGCCGGTTTGTGGCGTGGCGGCGGAGGAGGGTGAGGCACCGGTAAAGGTTGATTGGTCGGCCGATTATCACGCGGGGTTGGATACGGCTGAGGCACGCCGGCAGATGGCGTTGATTTGGTTTTATGATCCGCTGCAGCCGAACGAGAGTGGGCGGTTTGAGCGGGAGGTGGTGGGGACGAATGGAGTCGCGAAGTTGATTGCGGAGCGGTTTACGGCGATTCGGCTGCCGGTTTCGGCGATGGTGCAGTCGGGAGGGAAAGAGGTCGCGCTGCTGGAGCATCCGGCGTTTGCCGAGATGCAACAAGCGGCGGGGTTGGCGATTGTGGATATGACGGAGCCACAGGGGGCACTGCATCGGCAGATCGTGTCGGTGCTGCCGTTCGCGCGGGGGGCGATTAGCGCGGAGAAACTGGCCGTGCTGTTGACGCTGCCGCGTGGGAGCCTGACGCAGCGGACGCTGATTTATGCGGTGCGAACGCATCCGGAATTTCCCGCGAGCACGAAGGGGCATTTGAGCCAGGTGTTGTCGCGCGAGACGGAGAAACACTCGAGCCATCAAGCTCACATCACGCTACAGGGACATCACCACTGGGAGAGTCGTTTTCACGCAATCAATGCGGAGTTGCCGGGTAATTTGTTGGCGAAGGAGGTATGTGCTGAGAGTTGGCCGGGGCAGCCGTTGGTGGAGGCGGCGGTGGAGTGCGTGCATAGCTGGCGACAATCGTCGGGGCACTGGGACGCGGTGCGGTCGGAGCACGTAATGTTTGGCTACGACATGAAACGTGGGACAAATGGTGTGTGGTATGCCACGGGGATTTTTGCGGGGCGGAATTGAGTCGTGTTCTGAATTAATCGCAACTTGACATGACAAGTTGATATACCCACCTGCGGAGCGAGTGGTCCACTTTTGCTAGAATGCGTCGCATGGCGACAGAAAATGAACAAAAACCCGCTAATTTTGGGTATCGCTGGGCGGCAGAATGGGAGGAGCAGGCGAGCGTATGGCTATCGTGGCCGCGCAATCCCAACACGTGGCCGGAGCATTTTGAGCCGGTGCCGGAGGAATTTGCGCAGTTTGTGCGGCTGTTGGCGGAGTATGAACCGGTCAATGTTTTGGCCGGTGGTCGGGAAGTGATGGAGCAGGCACGGTCGCTGGTGGGATGTGTGCGGAATGTGACGCTGCACGATATTCCAACGAACGATTCGTGGTGTCGCGATCATGGGCCGACTTTCTTGAGCCGGCCGGCGGAGCAATCCGCCAATTCACGAGGCAGCGCTGACGAATTACCGGCGGCGTTGGTGGATTGGGAGTACAACGCGTGGGGCGGGAAGTATCCACCGTTCGATTTGGATAACGAAGTGCCCAAGCGAATTGCGGAGTTGCAGGTGCGGCGAAGATTTGTGCCGGGAATTGTGTTGGAAGGGGGAGCCATTGATGGGAACGGTGCGGGGTGCATTTTGACCACGCAGTCGTGCTTGATGAATCCGAACCGGAACCCGCAATTGAGCCAAGACAATATGGAGCGATATCTGCGGGATTACCTGGGAGCGAAGAAAGTGTTGTGGCTGACGGGGGGCGAAATTGCTGGCGACGACACGGATGGGCATATCGATCAGATTGCGCGGTTTGTGAATCCAACGACGGTGGTTGTATCTACATGTGATGATCCGACTGATGAGAACTATTTGCCCACGCAGCAGAATGTGCGCGAGCTGCGCGAGATGACCGATCAAGATGGACGGGCGCTGGAGATTGTGTCGCTCGCTCTGCCGCGTGCGCTGTATTGCGATGAGCAACGGCTGCCGGCGGGGTATTGTAATTTTCTGATCGGGAATGGGGTGGTGGTGGTGCCGCAGTTTGGCGATCCGGCGGATGAGGTGGCGATTAAGACGCTGCTGCCGTTGTTTCCAGGGCGCGAGGTGCGGGGGTGCCCGTCATTGGCATTGGTTTGGGGGCTGGGGTCTTTTCACTGTCTTTCGCAGCAGGAACCGCTACCCTAGATGCACGGGAGAATGGAGCCGCCCGGCGGTCGGCACGCACTTTGATGCAGTGCATGAGTTTTCAGCAGGAGCCGCGAAGCATTTAGGCGTGGGTGGTTAGTGGTAAAAAACGGGCTTTGCCCTGACAAGTTGAGAAAAACCAGCTAAAACAGGTTGAGGTTTTGGCAATTAGGCCGAAAAGTCGTTGGCGGCACAACACTTGCGTTTATTAGTCTTTGTGGAAACAAGGCGGCCGAGAGAAGTCCAACCGCGCGGCCCAGAATTGCGGCGGATTGGCAAGTTCGTCTGCTCTATTGCACCTTTTACTTCCCGGAGTTTTCCGCATGCTTAAGATCGAGGCTATTGTTCGTCACCACAAAATTGATGCCATCAAGGATGCACTCGTCACTGCCGGATTTCACGGCATGACAGTGACGGAGGTTCGCGGCTTTGGCCGGCAGAAAGGCCAAAAAGAGACGTATCGTGGGGCGGAGTATCGGATTGACTTCGTGCCCAAGTTAAAAATCGAAATCGTTGTGCCGCCCGAGGCCGGCGATAAGGTGATCGATACGATCGTGAAGGCAGCTCAGACCGGCCAGATTGGCGATGGCAAGATTTTTGTCTATGAGGTGAAGAACACGGTTCGTATTCGTACGGGAGAAACAGGGCAGGCGGCCCTGTAGATAGCCTGTATTCGATACAGGATAAGCGAAATCAACTAAGGATTGGAGCGCTCGGTATGATCGCTATTGCATCGCCGGCAGGCAAATCGGATTGCCTGCTGGCGGACCGAGTCGTGCTGCAACTTGCGGAAACGAATCGGCCCAGTTTGAAACGGCTTTCGGTTGATGTGCGAGAGGGAGAGGTTACCTTGCGGGGCTGCGTGGGCTCATTCTATGAGCGCCAGATAGCAATTCAGACTTGCCGCGAGCTTTCAGGGATCGTGAGAGTGATCGACGCGCTGGAAGTTGCAGAGTGATCATTGCCACCTTGCTTCCACCGGTAATTTCAATTGGTTTGCAGGGCGAAGATAGCCTGCAAGACCATTCGTGGAGTTCTTAAGGCCGGCTGAGAGCCCGCCCCACGCTGGGTTTGGTGGTGCGGAAGTAGTTTTGCATGTTGCGGAGTTCGTCGAGGTCGAGGCCGGGGGGTTTGGCGTCGATGAGGACTTGGAGGTCGGAGACGGCGGCGGTGGTGCGGCCGGTTTCCCAGCGGCAGACGGCGCGGAGGCCGCGGTCACGAGGGAGGGTGGGGTCGATGGCGAGCATGGCCGATTCGTAGCGGATGAGGGCTTCGCGGTCGGGGCCGGTTTTGGGGTTTTGGGCGTTGCTGATGAGGTTGAGGAGGATCCGCTCGAGGATTTTCCGCTCGGTGACAGCGTCGAAATGTCGCGGCAATGCAGGTTCGCCGGTTAGCTCCAAGATTTTCTTTTCGGCGGCGGAACGCGAGAGAGACGCGGCGGCTTCGAAGACGTCGATGAGTTGCGGCTCGCCTTCGGTGGGCACGTGGCGCACGACGAAGTGGGCGGGGAGGCCGACGCCTTCGATTTTTAGCCCCAGCCGCGATCCGAGCTCGATGTAGAGGACGGAGAGGGTGATCGGGAGGCCTTCGCGGTCGTCGAGGACGCGGCTCAAGTAGCTATTCTCGCGGTGGTAGAAGTCGGTGCGGCTGCCGTGGAAGCCATTGTCTTTGAAGAGGTACTCGTTAAGAGCGGAAAGCTTTTGCTGCTGGCTGGCGTCGGCGGGGAGCTTTTGCTTGATCTCGTTTGCCATGCGTTCGACGTGTTTTACGTAGGCTTCGATGTCGAGTTCTTCTTCGTCGAGGCGAGCGATGGTGAGGGCGGCGCGGAGCAGGTCGGGCTTGGTTACGTCGGGGCCGGCGAAGCGGGAAAGTTCCGTTGTGACGGATGCTGTGCGGACGTCGGCGGCGAGGCGTTTTAGTTCGGCGGCTTGGGATTCGAGTTCGCTGGCGCGGCTGAGGATGGCGGCGTGGGCGTTGACGGATTGGTCGCTGGCCAATGATTGGATCGTCTTTTCATCGGTTTGAGCGAGCGGCGGGAGAGATTTCAGGTGGTCCTGGAGCTTGGCGAGGGCTGTCAGGTCGGGCTTGGTGGATGTTAGCTCTCCCGCGGTGGCAAAGAGGCGGAATTCGGCACCGGTGTTGCGGAATTTGGCGAGGCCGATGCGGCCGGAGGTGAAGCCGTCGTCGGTCGATTCGATCACGAGCTCGTCGTTGACGAAGCACTGTAGCTTGGCGGCCTCGACGCGGACCTTGAGGCGGTTCCATTGGCCGGGGCGATAATGCTCGGAGGGCTTTTCCGCGAGGACTTTCCAGGAGAAGACGTCGGGGCCTTCGAAGCGGCTGAGGCGGAGGCGGCCGTTGGAGGGATAGAAGCCGTAATGCCGCTGTGAGCCGTCGCTGTGAAAGACGAGGCCGGCGGCACCGGTTTCGTCGTCGAGCTTGACGGTGACAGTGAGCTCGTAGGGGACTGGCAGGGCTGCTCCTTTTGCGATCAAGAGGGAGCGTCCGCCAAAGCCGGAGCCGAGGCCATCGACGATGATGCGTCCGGCTCGTTGTTGCCAGCGGGCACCGAAGAGGGGCTCCCACTGGGTGCGGTCGATTGTGCCGATGGTGAGCCAGCGGTCGAGCGGGACGGGATTGGGTTTGTCGATCAGCGATTGGAGGTCGCTGGCGGCGATGGCGAAGCCGAGATTTTCGGTGACGGCCGATTTCATGGTGACGACGCCGAGGACGCGGCCTTGCAGATCGACGACGGGCCCGCCGCTGTTGCCGGGCTCGACCGGTACGGCGAGCTGAAGCATGCTCTTGCTGTCAATTTCGCGCAGGCCGCTGAGGACACCGCTGACGACGCTGTGCTTGAGGCCGTGCGGATTGCCCATGACGACGATGCTTTCGCCGGGGGCCGGTTTTTCGGAAGCGAGAGACAGTGGTGGAAGGTCGGTGGCATCGACTTGGAGGATGGCCAGGTCGAGCGCGCGATCGGAAGCGTGGATCGATTTGAGCGGGAGTGTTTTGCCGTCGGCTGTTTGGACGGAGATGGGGCGGGCTTCGCCGATGACGTGCAGATTCGTGGCGATGAGGCCCGATTTGTCGATGACGAAACCGGTGCCGAGGCCTTGCTGTGCGCCGTCGCGGCCGGCGTAGGTGATAACGACGATGGAGGGGCGGAGCTTGGCGGCCAGGGGTTTTATTGAGGGGGGAGAGGAGTCTTGGGCAAGCGTTAGATAAGGGCTGATGACAGCCGCAAAAAAGATGAGCAGACGGTTCATGGAGATGGGCACCAACTAGAGAATTCAAAACCCTCACCCCAGCCCTCTCCCAGAGGGAGAGGGAGTTGTCGTTCGGTTTGTCAGGCGGCTTTTTTGGCTTTGGCTTTGTTCTTTTTGGCTTTGGGGGCGGGCTCGGCGGACTTGTGATTGGGGTCGAGTGATTGCAACGAGCGGGTGGAAATGCGTTTGACGTATTCGCTGGAGTCGGAGGTGGCTTTTTCGAGCGTGGCAATGGCGGGGCGGGCGGCGGGGCCGAGGGCTTCGAGCGCGGAGGCGGCTTGAATGCGGACGGAGTCTTGTGGGTCGCTCATGGCGGCGACGATGACGGGGAGGGCTTTGTCGGCTTGGCCGAGGACGCCGAGTGTTTGCGCGGTGGCGATGCGGGGGGCGGCGGCTTTGTCTTCGAGCAGCGGGGCGAGGGTGTTGGTGACGGCTGTTTGGCCGCCGTCCGTGGCTGGCAACTTTTTGGCGTAGCCCGCGAGGCCGAGGACGCCCCAATAGCGGACCGTGGCGTCGTTGTCGTGAATGAGCTTGACGAGTTCGGCGAAATAGACCTGGTCGTTGGGCTTGCCGGCAGATTGCTCAGCGAGCTTGCCGATGGCCCAGGCGGCGTAGGAGCGCTCGTTTGATTGCGAGCTGGAGAGCATTTCGCTCCATTGATCGAGCGAGCGGCCGAGGAAGTCGTCGGCAGTGGATGTTTGGATAAGTAAACCGAGGCAGGCGACAATGGAGAGGATGGCGCGAGGCATCTTTTCGTTTTCCAAGGTGGCTGGTGGCACTTCGGGAGCAAGTTTGCTCCCGGCTAATAAAGGCGGAAGACTAATGAAGGTGGAGGGCTAACCGTCAGTCTTTTTGTCGAGGTCGATGCGCCGCTTCCAGGTGGCTTTGCGCTGGCGGGCTTTGGGGTGATGGCGGGGGGCCATTTCTGCTGGGGGCAGATCCATGAAGCCGCCGGGTATGCGGTCGATGAGCTCGAGCTTGGCTGCCCGCGGGCCTTTTCGCAGGGCGAAATTTTCGTTCTTATCGCGTGGGGCGAATTCGAACTTTACGGGCTGATTGAGCGTGAGGCTACGAAATGTCTCGTCGCCGATATCGACAGCGTGGAAATAGACGTCTTTTCCGCCTTCGTGGGCGATGAAACCGAAGCCGCGATCGGCGGTGATACTTTTAATGGTGCCGTAGAACATGCATCCAGTGTGACTCATGCGAGGGAGATTCACCAGCGGTTATTGGTGGCGATAAGTTCGCCCCGGGATACTTGCACCCGCGGGGAGGCAGCAACATAAAATGCAACGGCGTAGAATTGTGTGCCGCAACAGCCACAACCGCAGAGCGATTCACTGCCATGTCTGCCAGCTATATCATTGCCGCACGCCGCACGCCAATTGGAAAACTGCTGGGGGCGTTATCAACAGTTCCCGCGCCGAAGCTCGCGGCT
>JANNTN010000875.1:0-3037 GCA_031394445.1 Anatilimnocola sp. | reverse complement strand
GTCTCCGTGCCTCTGTGTTAAATCCAAAACCGTCAACCGCTGCATCACCGCCAGCCCGCTCGCAAATATCTGTAGCCATGGGTCTTTGCGATTTACTTTCCCTTCTCGAATTTCATTATCGCCTCGAATTCGCCTTTTCGGACAGGCTGAACGCTGAGGCGGGACCCTTTGCGAAGCAGCTCCATCTCTTTCAGCGCGGGAATCGTGCGGAGTTGGCTGAGCGGCAGCGGCTGATCGAAAATCTTTTCGAGGCGGATATCAACCATGAACCAGCGGGGATTTTCGGGTGTGCTGGCGGGGTCGAAGTGGTGGTCGTGCTTGTCCCAGCCGGTGCTGTCGGGATACGACTCGCGGGCGATCGTGGCGGTGCCGACAATCGCGGGCACATCCGTGCTGGAGTGATAAACCAGCACGCGGTCGCCAAGCTTCATTTCGTCCCGCATGAAGTTGCGGGCCTGATAATTCCGCACCCCGCTCCAGCAGGTCGTTTTCTTCGAAGCTTTGCCAAGGTCGTGAATCGAGAAGCTTTCCGGCTCGGTTTTGACGAGCCAGTATTTTTGGGCTGTGGGCATTTGGTTATGGTGAGGAAGGATCGACCGCGGATGTCGCGAATGAACGCGGATTGTACAACGCCGCAGACCAACGCTGCGCGTCGGTGCCCTCGCGGTGGCTAAGCGGAGCCTCGCAACGCGGCGAGGATGGTGCGGAGTCGCTGACGATAATATTTCAGCCCGGGAAAGAAGAAGCAGCAGGCGCTGACGACGCCAAAAATGTAATGGGCGTAGCGCGGATACAAAGCCATCGGAATCGCGGTGAGAAAGAGCATCGCGGCCCACAGATAAAACTCGCCGGACAGAATTCCCGCCTTCGCGAGAAACACCATGCCGGTAACGAGGCCGAGAACGGGCGAGAGAGTCAATGGTTCCAGGTTCAGCCACGCTTCGAGCGGAAACAAGAGCGCGATGCAGATCATCGAACCGGCCCACAGATGCGCGATCTGCCGCTCGACGAACGTCACCGGTCCCATCCGCCGCCGCAATGCCCAAAACACGGCTGCCCAAGAGCCAAGGCCGGCAGTCCAGAGCAGAAAATAGTGCCAGCGATTCTTGTCGCCTGATAGATCGAGCCTGTTCGTGGCCACGCACGCGATGAGGAGCGCCAGGCTGTGCCACATCCAGAGCAAGCCCCAGTTCTCCAGCACGGCGGCGTGGTGCGTTTCGCGCATCATGCCGGCCAGCATCTGGCCGAAACGGCCGCTGCGAGCCGAAATGCTTTCGTCGTTGAGATAAGCCTCCAGGTCGTCGGCCAACGCCGCAGCCGAGGCATACCGCAAGTCGCTCGGCTTTTGTAGGCACCGCAAGCAGATCATTTCCAGGTCGCGGTCGGCCTTGGGGTTGAGCATCCGCGGCGGCACCGGGTCTTGCTCCAAAACCAGCAGCACCATTTCCGCCGGCGACGCCGCTTGAAACGGCGGCCGGCCAGTCAGCATGTGATACAGAATCACGCCCAGCGAATAGACATCGCTCCGCGGCCCGACTTGCCCCCGCACGCCCGCGGCTTGCTCCGGAGCCATATAAGCCGGCGTGCCCAGCATCATGCCCGACTTTGTCACTGACTGCCCATCGGTCAGTTGCTTCGCCAGGCCAAAATCGGTGACATGCGGCTCACCATTTTCATCCAGCAAGATGTTCGACGGCTTCAGATCGCGATGCAGAACCCCCCGCATGTGAGCGAAATGAATCGCGCGGGACACGGCAGCCAAAATTCTCGCCGCCTCCCGCGGCGGCAGCGGCCCCGCGATCAGCCGTTGGCCCAGCGTCGTGCCGCGAACGTACTTCATGCTGAAATACGCCCGGCTATCGATCTCTCCGACTTCATAAACTGGCACAATGCCCGGATGATCGAGTTTTGCCGCCGCCTGAGCCTCCGCCTCGAACCGGTCCCGATCCATCTGAGTCGCCAGTTGCCCGCGCAGGATCATTTTCACCGCGACTTCGCGACTCAGGCTCGCCTGCGACGCCCGATAGACGACCCCCATGCCCCCTCGGCCCAGTTCTTGCCGCAATTCGTAATCACCGAACCTTGCCGGCAACTGAAACGAATCGCTCGGCAAGTCCGTAGTTCGCGGCTGAGTCAACGCAAGCAGCGCCAAATTGCTTCCGGCGGCCCGCGCCACCACGATCACACCCCACAGCTCGCGCAGGTCGCCAGCAAACTCCGGCGATTTCCGACACTCCGCCTCCAGATCAACCGCCTCACCCCGCTGCACACGGTCGGTAAGTGTGGAAACAAGCACAGCGAGTTGCTCTTCGCGCACTTGGTCGGTTGCAGGATTGGAAATGGCCACGCGAGTTTATTCTTCGAACTCCGACGCGGGATTCGTCATCAATTCTTTGAGCCGCCGCAGCGCTCTCAAATACCGCATGCTGGCGGCGGGTTCGGTGAGGTCGAGGGCTTGGGCGATCTCTTGGTTACTGAGCTGCTCGTAGTGCCGCATGATGACGATTTCGCAGTCTTGGTCGGGCAGCTTGGCGATGGCGGCTTCGACGACTTTGGCCATTTCCTGTTGCATGGCCGCGGTGGCAGGGGTTAGTTCGCGGCCGGCGAGTTGGGCGGCAAGTTGAATCGTGCTGTGGTCGTCAGCGGCGGGAACGGCGAGGGGCCGCTCCTTATCGACCGAGCGTTTGGCACGGGTCGATCGTTTACTGCAGCAGTATGTCGACCGGAACCAGATTGCGGGAGCTGTTGCGTTGGTACTGCGCGACGGCAGACCAGTATACGAAAGGGCAGTCGGCTGGAGCGACAAAGAAGCCGGGCGTAAGATGACGCCGCAAACGCTGTTTCGCATTGCCTCGCAAACGAAAGCCATCACCAGCACCGCCGTAATGGCATTGGTCGAAGAGGGCAAGATCGGGATCAACGAGCCCGTAGGGAACTTTATTCCGACTTTCAAAAACACAACTGTCGCGTTGAAGGACGAGGCCGGCATGGTCAAGATTGTGCCGGCGAAACGCGCGATTACTATCGCGGATTTGCT
>JANNTN010000867.1:0-5749 GCA_031394445.1 Anatilimnocola sp. | reverse complement strand
TGTTTGATGTGATGGCGTCGCAACATCACATCTTCGATGGACTGACGATTTGCAATACCGATGTGGCCATTTTTGCCGGACAAAAGGAAGTGCTCGGCGCGGTGGCACTAACGGTAAAAAACTGTCGGTTTGAGAACGTGGGGTTTGGCGTTTGGACGGAGTATGCCGGGTCCAGCGACTTCACCATTTGCGATAATCTGTTTCTCGGCCGCGACGATCGCTTCCGACTGATCGGTTGGACCGGCCCGCTGTGGGCCAGCGCCGGTCCCTATGGCTCGCATCAACTGACGAGTTATTACGCGATCAAGGTGTACGGGCCGGGGCATGTCATTGCCCACAATGCGATCGCCTATTTCCACGACGGGATCGGCATCTCGACTTACGGAACTCCCGAGACCGACCCCGAGCGACAAGCGTCGTCAATCGATATCTACAACAACGATTTGCACATGCTCAACGACGACTTTGTGGAGACCGACGGTGGGGTTCACAATGTGCGGGTCATGAACAACCGCGGGGTCAACGCCGCCCACGGTGGCTACAGTGCCCAGCCGGTGTTTGGTGGGCCGGTGTACTTCATCGGCAACCTTCTGTATCACGTGCCATCCGGCGTGGCGTTCAAGTTTTCGGCCAAGCCGGCGGGATTGTTCGTCATTCACAACACCATCATTGGCGAGCAGGTAGCGCGCGATCCCTCGTCCAATGTTCACTGGCGCAACAACCTGTTTTTAGGACGGGACACGCCCGACCGCGGTATCATGACCTGGGCGAACGCCACGGATGCGTTTAGCTCCGATTACAACGGCTTTCGTCCGAACCGCGGAGTTGCCGGGCAATACAACTGGTTGGGACCAAAGCCTGGGCAACGGTTGTACGAGCCAGAGGCTGGCGACTGGAAGAGCCTCGCGACTCTGGCCGAATTTTGCCAGGCAACTTCCCAGGAGACGCATGGCATCGAAGTGGATTTCGATTGTTTCGAGCGACTCGTGCCCCCCGATCCAGCCAGCCGCCATGCGGTCTATCACGCGGTGGACCTCAACTTTCGATTGAACTCAAAGAGCACAGCCGTGGACGCCGGCGTCGTAATTCCAACCGTGAACGACGGCTTCAGGGGTCGAGCACCGGACCTGGGAGCATGGGAAGTTGGTAAGCCGGAACCAAAATACGGTCCGCGCTGGCTCAAAGGAGAGCCGTTTTATCGGTAACAGCCGCCAGTCACCGTCACTTAGCTGGAAAAACTCCTTGTTGACCGGCGAGTGGATCTTAGCCGAGAATCAAGAGGTTTGATTGCCTGCCATCCCGCCTGCCTTGGCGTTGCCCACCTGCCAACACACTTTGCGACTTCGCGCGACCAGGATCTCGCTCTCGATGCGCCTGAAATTGCTCTCACCGATCGCGCTCTTGTGCATCGTAGCGCTTTGCTCGGCGCTGCTTTCGGCTGCCGAGCCGTCGCTAGACTCGTCGGACTTTTTTGAGAAGCAAGTTCGGCCTGTACTTTTGGAGCAATGCGCCGAGTGCCACGGACCCGACGTGGCGGAAAGCAAGCTGCGCGTCGATTCGCTGGCCGGCCTGTTGACCGGAGGGGAACGCGGCCCCGCTATCGTGCCGGGCAAGCCGCGCGAAAGCTTGCTCGTTGCGGCCATCAACCACGATGAAGTGTTGCAGATGCCGCCGAAGCGAAAACTCTCGGCCCGGCAAATCCGCGACATTGCCAAATGGATTGAAACAGGGGCGACATGGCCGGGCATGACGGCGGCGGCTGTTGCCACGACAAATGTCCCAGCGGCCAGCGCGAAGATCACCGACGACGACCGGAAGTTTTGGTCGTTTCAAACGCCGCTCGCCGCGACATTGCCGCAGGTTGGCGACGCAAGGTGGCCTCGCACGCCTCTCGATCGCTTCCTACTTTCTCAGCTCGAATCCAAGGGAGTGCAACAGGCCCCGGAGGCGGATAAACGCACGCTCGTCCGCCGAGTGACGTTCGACCTGACGGGTCTGCCGCCAACACCCGCTGAGGTGGAACAATTCGTCCATGATCCGGCTGTCGATGCGTATGAACGCTTGATGGACCGATTGCTGGCTTCGCCGCACTATGGCGAACGCTGGGGCCGGCATTGGCTCGATGTAGCCCGCTACGCCGACTCGAACGGCATGGATGAGAATCTCGCATTCATCAACGCCTACCGCTATCGCGATTACGTGATTGGAGCCTTCAACCGCGACAAGCCGTACGACCAGTTCGTGGTCGAGCAGTTGGCTGGCGACCTGTTGCCGCGTAGCACCGACGAGGACGACCTGGCTCATTTTGAACATCTCACGGCGACTGGGTTGCTTTCCATCGGCCCGAAGATGTTGGCCGACGACGATCCGAAAAAGAAAGAAATGGACATCATCGACGAGCAGCTCGATACGCTCGGGAAGGCTTTTTTAGGGCTGACGCTCGGCTGTGCCCGTTGTCACGACCACAAGTTCGATCCGCTTCCCACCAGCGACTATTACTCGCTCGCGGGAATCTTCAAAAGCACGCAGACCATGGACGACTTCAAAGTAGTCGCGAATTGGCATGAGAACTATTTGGAGACGAAGGACCAAGAGACGGTTCGATTGGCGTTTGACGATCAACTCAAGACAATCGATAAGCGATTGGCCGAGCAAAAGAAAACGGTCTATGCCCAGGCGGTCGAGCGCGAGCGCGGCCGCACCGGTGAATACCTCCTCGCGGCGGCCGAGTTTGTCCATTTTGCCCCCGCTTCGACACGCCCCAAAGCAACAGGAAAAACTGATTCACTGGCGAAGGAGCGAAAATTAGAGGCGACGCTGTTGCGGCAGTGGGTGGCTTATTTGAGTCGCAAAGGTCAGGAGGCCGGTTCGCTCTGGCAGCCGTTCATCGAGCTGGAGCAGCATGGGGCATCCCGCGAGGATTGGTCAGCCGCCGCCCAGGCATTTCAGGCTGAAGTCGATCGAGCGATCAAGGCTTGGCAAGAGACCAAAGCGGCCACGGAGGGGCGGGCGAAGCAACTGGACGATCCAGCTCTCGAAGCCTATTGTGCGCTGCTTTACGACACGGCCGAGGGCCCGTTCAAAACGCCGAATTCATTTAGCATCGATCTGCCCGAGGCAGGGGCGGTTGTGCTTGCGGCGATTGAAAAAGAAAAGTCCGAACTCGAAAAGCAGCGGCCGCCGCTGCGCCGGGCAATGGGCGTCCGTGACGGCCAGGTGCAAAACGTGCGGATTCACGTTCGCGGTAATCACACAACACTGGGGCCGGAGGTGCCACGGCAAATCCCGCAACTTTTTGCGAGTGCCGGCCAGCAGTCATTCGATGAATCCCAGAGCGGGCGATTGCAGTTCGCCCACTGGCTGGCGCAGCCCGACCATCCGCTCACCGCGCGCGTGATGGTGAACCGCCTATGGCGGTGGCACTTTGGCCGCGGCATCTTGCGCTCGGTCGATAATTTTGGCAAGCTCGGCGAGCGGCCGACGAATCAGCCGCTGCTCGACTGGTTGGCGGTCGAATTCGTGCGGTCGGGCTGGTCGATCAAGAATATGCAGCGGCTGATCATGCAGTCGAGTGCTTATCGAATGAGCACATGCTTCGACGAGCGAGCCGCCGCTGTTGACCCAGAAAACCTGCTGTATTGGCGATTCGAGCGGCGGCGACTGGAAGCGGAAGAGGTTCGCGATTCCCTGCTCGCCATTAGTGGGCGACTCGACTTGGCATTTGGCGGGACCACGATCTCGCTTCGTGAACGCGAGTACGTCACGGGAACGGGATCGCGCAAGACGACCTACAATTCGCCGCGGCGGACGGTCTATTTGCCAATCTTGCGGAGCGCCGTGTACGACGTTCTGCAAGCCTTTGATTTCGCCGATCCCAGCACATTGGAAGGTAACCGGGCCTCCACGACGGTGGCCCCGCAAGCCTTGTTCATGATGAACGGCGACCTGGTTACCGAAAGTGTCTCAGCGCTGGCCAAGTCACTGCTCGATCGCAGCGAACCGACTGACACCGCACGAGTGCAAACTGCCTATGCCGCCGTGCTGGGACGACCCGCCGAGAAACATGAAATCGAGCGTGCGCTGCGACTGCTTGAGGCTGTCGAACGCCAATTGACTACCGCGCCGTCTGCCAGCGACAACACGCCGGTAACCGCCCGAGAAGCCGCGTGGCAAAGCCTGTGTCGGGTTCTGCTGGCGTCGAACGAGTTCATTTACGTCGAATGAGGAGCCGGTGATGTTTGGCCAAAATCGACCCTCGCGCCGCGAACTGCTATGGCAGAGCGGCATCGGGTTTGGCGGACTCGCCTTGCGCGGCTTGCTCGCCGATGAAGAGCGAGCCGCTGCTTCCAAAGGCCCAATAGCCCTGAAGGTTCCGCATTTTGAGCCGCGGGCCAAACGCGTGATTTTCATGTTCATGCATGGCGGGCCGTCGCAGGTCGATACATTCGATTACAAGCCCCAGTTGGCCAAAGACGACGGCAAGCCGCTGCCCTTCGACAAGCCGCGAGTCGTATCGGCGCAAACCGGCACGCTGCTGCGCAGCCCGTGGCAGTTTACGCAGCATGGCCAGTGCGGCATGCCGGTCAGTGAAATCTTCCCGCACGTTGCCGGCTGCGTCGATGACATCTGCTTCATCAACAGTATGTGGTGTACCAACTCGCGGCACGGTTCGGCGCTTTTGGAATTGCACACGGGGAGCGACACGTTCGTGCGGCCGAGCATGGGTTCGTGGATCAACTATGGTCTGGGGACGGAGAATCAGGATCTGCCCGGGTTCATCACCATTTGCCCAACTCTGGGGCACGGCGGTGTCAACGCCTGGAGTTCGTCGTTTTTGCCGGCCGTCTATCAGGGAACTCCGATCGGATACTCCAGCGTGCCGGCTGAGAAGGCGCAACTCCCCTTCATCGCCAATGCGAACACGCCCCCGCAGGTTCAGCGGATCGAACTGGACGTGCTACGGGAAATGAACCTCGACCGACTGCACCAGACCGGCCCCGACAGCGCGCTGGAGGCCCGCATTAATTCGTTCGAACTGGCTTTCCGCATGCAATCGGCGGCCCCGGGAGTGCAAGAAATCTCAGGCGAGACCGACGAAACGCGCCGGTTGTATGGACTCGATGAAGAAGTCACGGCGAATTTTGGCCGGCAGTGCCTGATGGCGCGCCGCTTTGCCGAGGCCGGCGTGCGGTTCGTCCAAGTCACGCACAGCTACAAGTGGGACCAGCATGCCGAGCTAAAGCGGCAACACGCCGCCAATGCCTCGCAAGTCGATAAGCCGATCGCCGGCCTGCTACACGATTTGAAGCGGCGGGGCCTGCTCCAAGACACGCTGGTTGTCTGGGGGGGCGAGTTTGGCCGCACGCCAACCGCGCAAGGCAGCGACGGACGAGACCATAACCCGCAAGGCTACACGATGTTCCTCGCCGGTGGAGGCGTGCGTGGAGGGTTGCGCTACGGTGCCACGGACGAATACGGCTACTACGCCGTGCAAGACAAAGTGCATCTGCACGACTTACATGCCACGATTCTGCATTTGCTCGGACTCGACCACAAACGACTCACCTATCGTTTTGCCGGCCGAGATTTTCGCCTGACCGACGTGCATGGCGACGTTGTCCACGGAGTCATCTCCTAGAGAGCCGTGTCCATTTCTCGGGAGCTACGACTGCTGCACACTTTACGACGTGCGACCAACCTCCTGTCGAGACTATCCGCACACGGGCCAGACAGGCTTTACGGCTCGAAC
>JANNTN010000853.1:0-1279 GCA_031394445.1 Anatilimnocola sp. | reverse complement strand
TGCGGCCCGGTCGGCACCGGGAAAACGTTCTTCGCCGAATGCTATGCCGGCTCGATCGGCATTCCCTGCCTCAAGCTCCGCAACTTCCGCTCCAAATATGTTGGCGAGTCGGAAGGGAACATTGAGCAGGTGCTGACGGTGCTGCGGTCGCTCGGGCCAGTCGTTGTTATCGTCGATGAGGCCGATGCGGCATTGGGCAATCGCAGTTCGGACGGAGACTCCGGCACTTCCAGCCGCGTGTTTTCGATGATTGCTCAGCAGATGGGTGATACGCGCTATCGCGGCCAGATTATCTGGATGCTGCTGACTTGCCGGCCCGACCTATTGCCGATTGACCTGAAGCGGCAAGGCCGCTGCGAGGTTCATATCCCGCTGTTTGCGCCGCAGGACTCCACGGAAATCGCCACGATGTTTCGCGCGATGGCCAAGAAGAACAAGATTCCGCTGGGTGAAGATGCAATTCCCGAAGTTTCTCCCGAACGCCAGCTCAGCGGTGCCGATCTGGAAAGCGTTTTGCTGGCTGCTCGCCGCAGATCATTAATATCTGGCCGGGAAAAGGTTGAACGGGCCGATCTCGAAAATGCCCTGAACGAATTTATCCCGTCGGCCCAAAGCTTGGAGAAGGAACTGCAAGAGATCGCTGCGGTATTGGAATGCACCGAACGTAATTTTTTGCCGCCTGTATGGCGCGACCGGCTGGCTCAGCCGGGCGCTCGCGTCCACCTGCAAGAACGCCTTGTCGCGCTCCGCCAGTTGATCGAAGACTAAAACACCTCAATAATCGACCACACCAACCGAACTGCAAGGTGGGCACTGCTCACCCAATGAAAGGCGAATTAGCATGGCCGCTAAACAATCCTGGCTCGACGATAACGCCACTCCGCTCATCGACGGGTATGTCCAAAAGCTCGGCACCTTCGTCGATGCGATGGCTGACGGCCACATTGACGATCGCGAACTGACCGATCAAGAGAAGCGGCTCGTGGCCAGCCTTAAAGAGGTCGAGCCCACACTGAGTGACGTTCAACACGCCCAGGTTACAAAACTTCTGTGCGAGCTGACCGCCTACAATGTCATGCAAACCCTCAATTCCCTTCAATCCGCCCGCCCGCAAACCAAATTCCAGGGCTAGTCTCGCCCTACTCACTATTCGCTACTCCCCACTCTCTACTCCTTAGCCAATAGCCAGGCGACGAAGCGTGACGAGCGTGTTGGCGACAATGTCGATGGGGTCTTGGAACAGCTCCGGCGCACGGGCAAAGGTTTCGGCTGGGCTGGG
>JANNTN010000817.1:0-36017 GCA_031394445.1 Anatilimnocola sp. | reverse complement strand
GCCTCTGGCCGGCCAGTATTATTATTTTCAAAGGCCGGCCAGAGGCCCGCCCCACGATTTTTGAACTTTTCTCCCGCTCGCGCAACCTAACTCCCGGCGAACAAAACGTCCGGCACTCCACAAACCCAAATGACCGACCAGGCTGACCTGATTTACGAGCGATTGCTCGTCGTCCGGGCTCAGGCCGGTGATAACGCGGCGTTTGCGGAGCTGGTCGAGCGGTTTTCGCCCCGGCTGCGGTATTTTCTGCGAAAGCTGCTGCCGTCGGCGCACGACGCCGAGGATGCCCTGCAAGACGTGTGGGTGGACGTGATCCGTTCACTCCCCCGGCTGAACGACCCGCAGGCACTCGTCGCGTGGCTCTATCGCATCGCTCGCGACCGGGCCTTTGCCCGCCTCCGCAAGGCGAAGCCTCACGAGCAACTGCGCGACGAAGGCACCGTAGCCAACACCACCACCGACGACGACCGCGATTTTTCGCCCGAAGACGCCGAGCGCATCCACGCCGCCCTCGACACGCTCCCGCCGGAGCAACGCGAGGTGCTCGTGTTGCGTTTTTTGGAAGACATGACCTACGAACAAATCGCCGTCGTCACCGGCCGCAACCTCGGCACCGTGCGGTCGAGGCTGCATTACGCGAAACGCGCCCTAAAAATTGCATTGGAGAAAATATGACCGAAAAAGACCTTGGCCGCGCACTCCTCGAACTCGATTCGCAGCGCCTCTCTGGTGTTCCCGACATTCGCGAGCAAACCTGGAAAATCCTCCAGCGCGATCAAAACCGCGTTTGGTGGTGGACAGCCGGCACCTTCACCCTCTGGGGCATCGCCATCTTCATGGTCATGTTGATGATGGTCTTGTATGCACTGGTATTTCCGTTCCAGGCCAAGCTGCGTCAGGATGCGGAGCTGGCGCGAATCGGTGCCACGACTCCCGAGCAGCGTGAAGAGGCGCAGTTCCAAGGCCAGATTATGTTTCAGATGGTCACGCTCGGCGTCACTATGTCCGTCGGCGTCACTTGCCTCGCCGTTCTCGCCTCGGTCATGCTCAGCCGTGCGTCTCGCCGTGCCACCCTCCGCCAAATCAACGCCAGCCTGCTCGAAATTTCCGAGCAGCTCAAGGAGCTTCGCAAAGCCACGCCACCGCCCAATCCGTAGGATAAGCGTCCCGCTTGTCCAAGCCCGTGGTGCGGGCCTCTGGCCGGCTATTCAGGCAACTCGGCAGGCTAGAAGCCTGCCCCAGGTGTCACGCTTCTCAACCCCCGCGGCAAAGCGTACAACAGTCGCTATTCGGCACGCGAACTATTGCACGTTGCGATCGCCCCCTTCCGGGCCGCAGCCGCACTTTGAGGAGCATCACGAGCGATGGCAGATTCGAACATCCTGAAGTCCGACAACGTGACCAAAACCCTGGACCGAGCCCTCGATAAAGGGGCCGGTCTCCTGCGTCTTACCCCCACGTGGGTTCCACGCTCGTTCCTGCATCCCGGCCGCCGCATCAAGCTGTTCCCCGGCGATTTGTACGCTTATGGTGCTAACCGTGGCGGCATCGACGAACGCTGGTTCGCCAGCACGACGGAAGCGGCGAATGAAGGCCGCGTCTGGCACGAAGGACTGTCGTTCTGCTCGTTCGAGGGCAAGCAGTTTCTCCTGCGCGACGCAGTCGCCGAGCAAGGTGCCCGCCTCATCGGCAAGACGATGCACAAAAAATACGACCGCTGGCCCGTTTATTCCAAATTCTTTGACAACATGGGGCCGATCCCGCACCACATGCACCAAAGCGCGGCGAACGCCAAGCTCGTCGGACAGGAAGGGAAGCCCGAAAGCTATTACTTCCCGCCCCAATACAACAACGTCGATAACAACTTCTGCTACACCTTCATGGGCCTCGAGCCTGGCACGACCAAAGACCAACTGAAAAAGTGCCTCGAAAATTGGGACAAAGGCGAAAACGGCATCCTCGATCTCTCTCGTGCGTACCGCCTGAAGCGCGGCACCGGCTGGCTGATTCCGCCTGGCGTGCTGCACGCTCCTGGTTCGCTCTGCACCTACGAGCCGCAGTGGGGCAGCGACGTTTTTGGCATGTTCCAAAACATCGTCGAAGGCCGCTATGTGCCGTGGTCGCTACTCGTCAAAGACATGCCGAAGGACAAGCACCGTGACCTCGACTTCATCATCGGCCAGCTCGACTGGGAGAAAAACGTCGATACCCACTTCAAGGAAAGCAATTACCTGGAGCCGATCGTCGATAAGAAATCGTCCGGCCCCGGCTACACCGACAAGTGGATCGTCTATGGCCACGTCGATGGCGAGCAACTCTTCAGCGCCAAAGAGCTAACCCTCGACCCCGGCGCGAAATGCACCCTCAAAGACCCCGGTTCCAGCGGTTGGATCACCGTCCAAGGCAAAGGCCGCATCGGCAAGCTGGCTTTGCAAACCCCCGCGATGATCCGCTTCGGCCAGGAAACCGAAGACGAAGTTTTCATTAGTCACGAAGCCGCCACCGCCGGCGTTGAAATCGAAAACACCGGCAGTGAACCGCTCGTCGGCCTCCGCTACTTCGGCCCCGATGTGCATAAGAAGCTGCCGCTGGTGGGGGAATATCGGAAGAATGGCAAATGAAGTAGGTCTCGCCTGCCGGGCGGGAATTTCGTCCGGCCAGGCCCGCTACTGAAACGAAACCGAGTAGCACCCAAGAAAAAAACAAGCCCCGCGTCCGTGCGGGGCGTTGCTTTACAGCTCAATTACTCCGCCTTTATGGCGGTGAATGGCTCTTCAGAATCGAGCAAACTCTCCATGTCGCTCTTAAGAGTCAAAAACGGCGCACTACCGATACCGTCGGCAGCAAAACCACATGCCGTTCGCGGCTTGGGCATAGCCGACATCGACGGTGGCCATGCCGCTGTTGCCATAGCAGCAGATGGAATAAGCGGCAGCGGGCGTTGCGCCGCAGCCGCAGCCTTCGTATCCGGGGTTGCCGCCCCAGTGGCCCACTTGGTTTCGCGAGGCCATGATGTTGGCGACGCCTTGGGCGGTTGCAGTGCTTAACGACGTCGAGCGAGCGGTGGTTGCGGTCGCGCTGTGCGATGCGGTCGCCACGGTCGAAGTCGAATCGGTTTCCGACGCAGCATCTGCCGTAGTCACTTCCGCGTCGCTCGCTGCGGGGGTGACAGGACGCAGGACAGTGACGGGGGTGCCGGCGACGGGCCGTGTGTAGGTCGTGTTTGCGTAGTTCGTGTTGTTCGACCGATTGCGCCACCGCGCTTCCGCCGTATTCGCAGCCACGAGTACCAAAACGCAAACCAAAATAGCAATCCGTTTCATGTTCAAAATCCAATCCATTACGTGAAAAACAAACCAGGAAAAAACGACTTCGTTCATGTACCCTTACATGACGCTGCTCCTTCTTTGACGGGTAAACACACTCGCAAATAAATGCTCGCACGGCGTACGCAAAACCGTGCCGAGCGTCTGCTGTCCGTGCGGATAGCAGGCGCGCAAAACGATCCACGGAACTCCTTCCACAGCTCGGCCCGCCTCGTGCGAGCCGCTCGCTCCGCGCAGGGCAGAGCGTTACAAAAACGGCAAATCCTTCGTAGTTGCTGCCAACTCAATCGCTGTGGCCGAATTCGTGTGAATTCAGCCGGCTTCCGCATTCACGCGAACGCGGCCTTGCGCTCGGAAGCAACTTCGTGCGAACCGTAAAGCCCGACCGTGGGCCGCTAGGGGAGAGAAACAGGTTGGTGATTGGCCCTCGGTCGCTGTGCGACCGCCCGTTCACGCCGCCCGAAGGCTGGGAAATCGATGTCCCGATGAAGCGCGAGAAAGCCAACCATGTCGCACAATGTACCGATCACGAAAACCCTGCAAACCGGGCCTTGACAAGTTTTTATCCACGCGGTCAGTCGCGGAGGCGGTCTTAACGCGACTTGCGGCGGCGTTCACGGTGGCTGGTAGCGAGCAATCTGCCGTCCGTGGCGGATAGAAAATCGATGTTGTCCGTGCTAAGTTCGTTCTCGCGCGACAGATTGACACTTTGCGACACCCAGTTGACACTTTGCGACACCCAGGAATCGTGCTATGGCCTCTCCCAAGAATGCATTTCCCAAACTTCACAACGCCATGTGGCCCGGGCTCGTTGGTAAGGAGCCCGGCACGGATCATCCGCCGATCAGCCTGGATCGAATGTTGGAGCTGACGGCCGCCGCCGAAGTGGACGGCCAAAAGTTCGACGGCGTCGATCTGTTTTTGTTTCATCCGCACACCGATCCTGATGCCAGCGACGACGCGATCCGCGCGATGGCCGACAAAATTGCCGTCGCTGGCCTAGCGGTTGGCTCGCTCGTCGCGCCGGTTTGGCCGGGCACGGTCGGCGGGTCCGCGATGGGCACGAACGAAGACCGGGCAAACTTTGTCGAAGCGGTGAAGAAGGCTTGCCGCATCGCCAAAATTCTGGAGAAGCACGGTGTTCGCAAATATGGCATCATCCGCATCGATTCGGCGGATAGCCCGGCTCACTGGGATGCCGATCCCAAAGGCAACACCAAAAAAATCGCCGCTACCTTTCGCGAAGCGGCTCATGTCGCCAAGGACAACGGCGAGCGCCTAGCCGCCGAGGGGGAAATCTGCTGGGCCGGCATGCATTCGTGGAGAAACATGCTCGATCTGCTCAACGAAGTCGGCATGCCCGAAACCGTCGGCTTCCAGGCTGATCAGGCTCACACGTATCTTTATCTGCTCGGCATCAACGCCGAAGATCACGCCCTGCTAAAGCCCGGCTATTCCGAAGGCGAGTTCGCAGCCGCGTACACCAAAATGACCGACGCCCTCCGCCCCTGGACGATCGATTTCCACGTCGCCCAAAACGACGGCACCGTCCACGGCACCGGCAGCCACGAAAAAACCGGCCGCCACTGCCCCGCCGACGATCCGAATGGAAAACTCGACATCGCGAAAACCGCCGGATCCTGGCTGCAAGGTGCCGCCAGCCGCGGAATCAAGCACATCTGCTGGGACGGCTGCATGTTCGCCAACGCCATGCTCGAAAACCAGCAAACCTGGAACACCATCCTTGCCACGATGATCAAAGTCCGCGACGCCCACGGGTGGAACTAGCACAAGCGACACGGACGGCTTACTAGGTACGGGCAATTCGTGTTACGGCATACGATGCGTGAAATACTGTCCGATCTGCTGTGGTTGAGTAACGCCATTGACGCGAGGGAAGTTTCGCGTGTTCTGCAGAGCGGTATCGAAGCTGTGGTCGATGTGGCGATTGAAGAAAAGCCCGCCACATTTCCACGCGACATCCTGTATTGCCGAATTCCGATCAACGACGGGGAGGGAAATCGCCCTGAATTCTTGCGAGCGGCCGTCGGGTTGGTGGAGCAATTGATCGCAGCGAAGTGCCGCACACTCATTTGCTGTGGAGCTGGAATGAGTCGATCGCCAGCGATTGCGGCGATGGCAATGGCTCGCTTGCGAGGTGAATCGCCCGAGAAGGCGTTGATGGAAATCGCCGCGAGTGGCCCACACGATGTTTCGCCCATATTGTGGGGAGAATTGTGCAGGGCCGTCGCGGATTCGGCGTAATTGAGCGCGCTGGCAACGCACCGGGACCAAGTTTGGTCCCGGCTGATAATATTGGAGGCACAAGTTCCGCTGGGCCGGCGGAACCTACTAGCCTTTCTCAAAGGCGGCGTCGAAGGCGCGGCCGCTGGCGGCGAAGTCTTTTTGGCGGACGAAGGTGGCGGCTTCGCGGGCACCGAATTCGCGGTCCATGCCGCTGTCTTCCCATTCGACGGAAAGCGGGCCTTGATAGCCGATGCGGTTGAGCTCGCGGATGATCTCTTCGAAGTTTACGGTGCCGCGACCGGGGCTGCGGAAATCCCACCCGCGGCGATGGTCGCCAAAATTGAGGTGGCTGGCGAGAATGCCCGAACGGCCGTTGAGCGTGACGATCGCGTCTTTCACGTGCATGTGATAGATGCGATCGGGGAAGGCCCGCAGGAACTCGACTGAGTCGATCCCTTGCCAGTGCAGGTGGCTCGGATCGAAGTTGAAGCCGAATTCCGGCCGGTTGTCGATCGCTTCCAAAGCCCGCTGGGCGGTGTAGATGTCGAAGGCGATTTCGGTCGGATGCACTTCGAGGGCGAATTTGACGCCACATTCGGCAAAGACGTCGAGAATCGGGTTGAAGCGATCGGCAAAGAGCTTGAAGCCGTCGTCGATCATCTTGCCGGGCACCGGGGGAAAGCTGTAGAGCAGCGGCCAGATCGAACTGCCGGTGAAGCCGTTGACGACGCCGACGCCCAGGCGCTTCGCCGCGCGGGCTGTGTTTTTCAGTTCTTCGGCGGCGCGCTCGTTGACGCCTTTAGGGTTGCCGTCGCCCCAGACATACGGCGGCACGATCGCCTTGTGCCGCTCGTCAATCGTGTCGCACACGGCCTGGCCCACGAGGTGGGCACTGATCGCGTGGCATTGCAGTTCGTGCGTGTTGAGCAGGTCGCGCTTACGGCGGCAGTAGCCGTCGTCCGCCTTATCGACCTCGAAATGATCGCCCCAGCATGCCAGTTCGATCCCGTCATAGCCGAATTGCTTGGTTTTGCGAGCCATTTGCTCCAACGGCAGGTCGGCCCATTGACCCGTAAAGAGCGTAACCGGACGTGGCATGGAGAGAACCTTTCGTGAATCAATACGAAGCAGTGATCGTTGGTAGTATGGCGACAGAATTTGACATTGTGGCGGCTCCGCACGACGGCTGCAACTGTCGCCCATTGCAGAGCGTGGCGTCATCAACGATGGTGGGATTTTCCACCAGCCAGAATTTCATGCCCAGTTATCTCGAAGACCTGACCCTCCGCCTGGCCACGGCGATTGCCGAGCTACCGGAGGAATTGCGATCGCGCCATGCTCACTACTTGCTGGCAAAGCAGCGCGATGACGGTGGGTTTGCGGGTCGCGAAGGAGATAGCGACCTGTACTACACCGGATTCGCCCTGCGGTCATTGGCGATGTTGGGGGAGCTATATGGAGGTCCGGCAGAGCGGGCGGCGGGGTTTTTGCGTTCGAAATTGAGCGGGCAAGAGTCGATCGTCGATTTTTTATCGCTCGTTTATGGGGCGGCACTCATCGAATCGGCGGCGGGAATCGATGTGTTTGCCGCCGCGCCGGCGAATTGGCGCGAGTCGGTGGCCGGGGCTCTCCAAAAACTGCGGCGAGCAGACGGCGGTTATGCCAAAGGGGCCGCGGGTGCCGCCAGCAGCACGTATCACACTTTTTTGGTGCTGCTCTGTCAGCAGTTGGTGGGTCAGCAGCCGCGAGAGCCAGAGCAAATCGTGGCGTTCATTCGCTCGCAGCAATGCGAAGACGGCGGCTTTCGTGAAATACGGGCCAGCAAGCGGGCCGGCACGAATCCGACCGCCGCGGCCATTGGTTCGCTGCGAATTCTGGGCGCACTCGACGAAACCACGCGGCTGGATACGATCGACTTTCTCGCCGACATGCAAACCGATGAAGGTGGGCTGCGAGCCAATACACGGATACCCATCGCCGATTTGCTCAGCACGTTCACGGGGCTTTTGACACTGCAAGATTTGAATGGCGCGGAGCAAATTGATGTCGCGGCTGTGCGACGATTCGCCCAATCGCTGGAACTGGACGACGGTGGCTTTCACGGAGCGGAGTGGGATCCGGCTCACGACGTCGAGTACACTTTTTATGGGCTGGGGACGTTGGGATTGCTTGCGCGCAATTGAGGTAGCGACTGTAGGATGGGACCAACGAGTTGGCGAGCGCCGGCCCACCAAATCTCGCTAGAATGGTGGGCCGGCGGCCGCTTCGCGTCCTTGTCCCACCCTACGAAAATGTCTGAACTGATTGTCGAACATCTCAGCAAGTCCTTTCCCACGCGAGGCGAGCCGCTGGTGGTGCTGCGGGAGGTTTCACTATCGCTTGCCGCCGGCCAGAACGCGGCGATTTTGGGACCAAGCGGCTCGGGGAAAAGCACGCTGCTGTTCATCATCGGTACGCTCGACGCGCCAAGCGGAGGTAGCGTGCGGCTAAACGGCATCGATCCGTTTTCGCTCGGCGAAAGGCAACTGGCCGAGTTTCGCAACCGACATTTCGGCTTTGTGTTTCAAGATCATTACCTATTACCGCAGCTCACCGTTCTGGAAAACGTGCTGATTCCGGCAATGGCCGAAGGCTCGCCGTCGCCCGAAGCCGTGGAACGGGCCAAGTATTTGCTGGGCCGTGTTGGCTTGGCTGAGCGACTGGAGCATCGACCAGCGGAGCTATCCGGCGGCGAGCGGCAACGGGCCGGCGTCGCGCGGGCGCTGCTGCTTAAGCCGGCACTCGTGCTGGCCGACGAGCCAACTGGCAATCTCGATCGTAAAAGCGCCACCGCCATCGGCGAACTGCTGGTCGAGATGCAGCGTGAAGAAAACACGATGCTGCTCGTCGTGACACACAGCTTGGAGTTAGCGCAGCGGTTTGAGCGGCGATTTGAGATTGATGACGGAAGCTTAAAGGTTAATGACCAATGACTAAGCACCAATGACCAATGCTCGCGTTATTTTTGCGTCCCTGCGTCATCACTGGCGCATCCACGTTGCCGTGGCACTCGGCGTGGCAGCCGCCACGGCGGTGCTGACTGGGGCTCTGATTATTGGCGATTCCGTTCGCGGCAGCCTGCGGCATTTGGTGCTCGACCGTCTGGCGGGAATCGAGCAGGTGCTCGTGCTCGATCGGTTCTTTCGCCAGGAATTGGCGGTTGAACTCGCTAGAAATCGGCCGCAGGCTCAAGTCGCTCCGGCTGTTTTTTTTCCCTCGGCGACGGTGCAAACCGACAGCGGCGACGGCAAGCGATTGGCTTCCAGCGTCATGGTCATCGGCGGCGATGAATCGTTTTGGAAGCTAGAAGACGAAAAACAGAGACCAAAGCACGCACCAAACCGTGGTGAAATTATCGTTAACGCACCACTGGCGGACGAACTCCAGGTGCGGGCCGGTGACTCGCTCGTCGTACGATTCGGCAAAGCCGAACAAGTCCCGGCCGACAGCCCTATTGGCCGTCGCAGCGACCGCACGACCGCCTTGGCGGAACTGAAGGTCATTGAGGTGATTCCCGCCACAGGCTTGGGGCGTTTTGGCTTGCAGCAGAGCCAGATTGCCCCGAAAAACGCTTACGTCTCGCTCGCGGACGTTCAACAGGCTCTCGACGTTGATGGCCGCATCAATGCGATCCTATGTGGCGAATGGCCATACAGCGAACGGGCTCGTGAACGTTCTGCCCGCGATGACGTTGCCCCGCTCAACGATTCGTTTCAGCCGGAGCTTGCCGACTATGGCCTCACGCTCAAGCACGTGAAGCGCACATTTGGCAAAGAAGACCAAGCCGAGAAGATTTTCGACTACTACAGCCTGTCGAGCGAGCGATTGCTGATTGAACCAAACGCCGAGGGAGTGATTGAAAAAGCACTGGCGGGAATGGGTGCCCAGCAGGTGCTGACGTATCTGGCCAATAACATTGCCAAAATCGATTCTCAAGCCTCGGGCCTCACGCCCCAAGCCTCGCAATCGGGTATTCCGTATTCGACGATCACGGCGATCGATCCAGGGCCGGAAGGGCCGTTGGTCGATGCGGACGGCAAGCCGCTGGAGAAGCTCGCGGACGATGAAATCGTGCTGACGAATTGGGCGGCTGAGGATCAAAATGCGAAGGTCGGCGACCGCATTCGCCTCAACTATTTCGAACCCGAGACGACGCACGGCGAGGAGCGAGAGGCGTCGGCCGAGTTCACCGTCAAGGCGATCGCGCCGCTGACGGAGCCACGCAACGGCTACACGCGCCGCGGGCCGGCTGTTTATGACAAGCGGCCGACAACCGCGAACGATCCCGATCTAACACCCGAGGTGAAAGGCATCACCGACCAAGCGACAATCGCCGAATGGGATCCGCCATTCCCGTTCGACCAGAAGCGAATTCGCCCCCAAGACGACGACTATTGGGAAAACCATCGCACGACACCGAAGGCTTATATCTCGTTGGCGGCCGGGCAAAAGCTATGGGGCAGCCGATTCGGCAAAGTGACGAGCTTTCGAATTCCGGCGGCGGAGGGCATGAGCGCCGAGTCGTTGGAAAAGCGATTCTTGGATGAATTAAAACGCAGCGGCAAGCGATTGGGCTTTGATTTTCAGCCAATCTGGCAGCAAGGATTGAAAGCCGCGTCGGGCACAACGCCGTTCGACGTGCTGTTTTTGCTCCTCAGCATGTTCATCATCGGGGCGGCGCTGATGCTCGTCTGGCTGCTGTATCGCTTGGGCGTCGAGCAGCGGGCGGATGAAATTGGCTTGCTACTGGCCCTCGGCTGGTCGCGACAGAAAGTGCGACGGCTGTTTACATCGGAAGGTAGTGTGGTTGCAGCCATCGGCGCGGGCATGGGTGTCATCGCCGGCATTGCCTACGCATGGTTGATGCTCGTCGCGCTGCGCACCTGGTGGATCGGAGCCATCGCGACACCATTTTTGACGCTCTACGTCACGCCACTGAGTTTGTTGATAGGTTTTCTGGCTGGCTTAATAGTCTGCATCCTGACGATTTGGTTTAGTCTCGGCCGGGTGAAGCGGGCGGTTGTGCGGGGACTGCTGAGTGGTGAGATTGTCGGTACAGCGCGGAGCGCGGAGCGCGGAGCGCGGAGTAAGAACAGGGCACCAGGCCTTTGGATCGCGGGCGTTCTTTTTTTGACTGCCGTTGGCCTGGCTTTCCTCGCCTCGCGCCTCGGCGGCGAAGCCCAGGCGGGTTGCTTGCTTAGTGCCGGCGCGGCGCTCCTAGTTTCCTTGTTACTGATAGTCAATTCTCGCCTACGAACTGCGGGCAGTCGCAGCACGTTACTCGGTGGGGCGGCCCTTGGAAAACTGGCTTTTCGCAATGCCAGCCGCAACACGGGCCGTAGCACGGCGACGATCGCCTTGATGGCCTCGGCCGCGTTTTTGATCGTGGCCGTCAGCGCCTTTCGGATGAGTCCGACCGATCAGGGCATCGGCGGCTTCGATCTCCTGGCCGAGAGTTCGCAGCCGATCTATGAGAATCTGAATTCAGAGGCAGGCCGGAAGGAGTTGCTTGCGGACAAGGCGGATGTGTTGGCCGACGGTGAAGTACTTTCTCTGCGGCTAAAGGCAGGCGACGACGCCAGTTGCCGCAACCTGTATCAACCGAGCCAGCCGCGAGTGCTGGGCGTGACGCCGCAAATGGTTGAATATTTCGACGATTCAAAGTTACCGGCACGTTTTGGCTGGTCGGCCAGTGCGGCAAAGTCAGACGAAGAGAAGGCTAATCCGTGGCGGCTGCTTTCGACAGCCAACCCGTCGGACCAACCAGTGCCCGTCGTGCTCGACCAAAACACCGCCAGGTACAGCCTGCGACTCTATGGCGGCATTGGGCAAATCTTCGACGTTACTTATTCCGACGGCACGAAAGTCAAGTTTCAGGTGGTGGGCCTGCTCTCGAATAGCGTCCTGCAAGGCAGCCTGCTCATTGGCGAGGCCGACTTCGAACGCGTCTTCCCTCAAATCAGCGGCTATCGCTACTTTTTGATCAGCACGCCCGCCGGCAAAGCCGAACAAGTGGCCAGCGCGCTGGAAGACCGCCTGGGGGACGAAGGATTTGACACTGTTGATGCCCGCTCCCGGCTCACCGATCTGCTCGCCGTTCAAAACACCTACATCAGCACATTCCAAAGCCTCGGTGCGCTGGGATTGGTGCTCGGCACGTTTGGCCTGGCAGCGGTACAGCTCCGCAGCGTCTTTGAACGCCGCAAGGAACTCGCCCTGATGCGCGCCACCGGTTTTCGACTCAGCCGCTTGGGCGAAATGGTGCTGCTCGAGAACCTCGTACTGCTCATCTGCGGCCTGGCCCTCGGCACTCTCGCCGCCCTCGTCGCCGTCCTACCGCAAATGTTACTCGGTGCCGCCCGCGTGCCGCTCACCGATTTGGCCATGATGCTCGGCGTGGTGCTCGTCGCCGGCATCGCAACAGGATTTATCGCGGTGCGGGCGACGCTAAGAGCACCGCTGGTGGGTGCCTTGCGGGGGGGATGATCATGGCCGGCTGGAAGCCCGCCCCACTTACTCCAACCCCAGCGCCCCCGCGGGCGGCACGGCGACGCCGCCGACGCGGCCAAGACGGCTGGATGGCAGGAACCGCGGCTCAATGCCAAAGTTGACTCCAAAGTTGTCGCGGCTGGCGTCGTAATTAAATCCGACCTTAATGAGGAACGACTCACCGATGCGCGTGAGTGCGAATTGCTGCCCGAAAACGTCGGTGTTCGAAAAATCCCACGTCACTCCGGCAGTGGCGATCCATTTTTCGCTCATCCGGTAGCTCAAGGACCCGGTCAATACTTCGCTGGTGATCGGCCCTTCGGTTGAGCGAAAACCGAGGTAAAAGCTGCCGTGCTCAGGCCGGCTCATGAGGGCCCCGACGGTCACTTGCCGCAACCCCTGATCGAATCCGTCATAGAAACCGTCGGACAGCAGCGTCAGCCGATCGCCCACATGCCAGCGGAAGCCGTAATCGGCCACGCCGAGTGCCGAGCCAAAATTATCGCGATCCGAGTTAGGGTAAAGCATGGCGCTGATGTCGAAGACGATCCAATCAATGATCCGTTGCTGCCCGGCGATGCCGCGCTTCGTCTGCCAACGATTGTTCAGGCCGACGCGAAACGCCATCAGGTCGTCGGCGATTTCCGTCGGCGCGGCCACATTGCCCTGCAAGTTACTGCGCAGCCCATAGTACCGCTCGTCGAACCGCGTCGGCACGAACGTGCCCACCGGCTGATTAAAGGTGCGAACAGCCATCTGCCGGCGAGTGAATTCGGTGGCGTTGTCGTCCAGGCGGTCATACAGCGGCAAATTCGCCATGTCTTGATCCGCGCTAGCCGCAAAGAATTCGCCTTCGAGCGTGATCTTGTGAGCCAGGCCGTTCAGGTTGAATAACTCGCTTTGCAACGAAGGATCGGCCTTCCAGATTGGCAGTGCCGCTTTCACACCGGCCTGGCCAAACGTCCTGGTCAGCGGTTCGCCTGTCAGGTCTGCTCCCCAATAGCCCACTTCGCCGAGCAAGTACGGCACGACTTTCACCGGGCCGGCGTCGATGGGCATGTCGATTTCGTGCCGCGTTGCCGCCCGCACGCCCTGCGAATCGGCCTCCCACGGCAGCGGGCTGATCACCGCCGTCTGCGCGGGATCGGTCGGCTGCGAAGCCGTCAACATTTGGGCATAGCCTATGCTGGTGTGCTCGTGCCACGTCAGCCGATCGAACAAGAGCGACTGGCCGAACAGAAAATGGTCGCCACGCGGCAGCCACTGCGTATCGGTGACAAAGCCGTTGGGCCGCGCTTCGGCCGTCAACTCCCAGGCACTGTTGCCGATGATCTTCTTCAGGTCGAGATCGGTGCTTTGGTCCTTGAACGTGTCCCACTCCAGCTCGAAGTATTGCTCAAGGAAGTTGCGATCGGTGACCAAGCCGAGTTCACCTGTAATCGTCCAATCGCCGGGAATATTCTGGCGGTGGCGGGCCAGCACGCGGCCGCGCAGCGGATCGGGCACAGCCAAATCGCGCCAATCGAGACCCAGGTTGTCCTCGCCCGTGTCGTAAATTCCGTAAGCATCGAAGATGCCACGATACGGACCGGGAATTCCAAGCAGCGTATCTCCCTGATACTTGTAGCTCGTGCCGAGGGCCGGCCCGCGGAGGTTGAAATAGTCGGTCGAGAGGGTCCACGAGTTGGCCGGCGGCTTGTTTTCGATTCCCAAAAGCTGATAGAGGTCGAAATCGATCATCGGCCCCGTGCCAAACACGCGGTCATTCTTGATTTTCAAGCCGGTGACGTAATACGTCGGTTCCGTCAGGTCCGTGGCAATCGTCGGCCAGTAAAAAACCGGCAAGCCACCCACGTAGATGAAGTTATTGCGCGACGTGGCCAGCATCTGGTGCGCCACCTGCGGCTCGCCATTGGGATTGAGCAACGGCTGATTCGTGAACGGATCCACGATCGGCGTTTGCAAGTCATCGACCGCCACATTTTGCGTTTGGAACCAATACCGCGGCACGCCAATGCGGCTGCTGGTGAGCGCGGCGTTATAGGCTTCGAACCGCTGCCGGTTCACTTGCTGCAGCACCTCCGCCTTCAGCCGCAATAGCCCCTGATACTGCGGGACGGGCGTGAGCAGTTCGGCGTTCAGCACCACGCCATATTCCTGCCGCACGTTGTAATACATGCGGTCGGCATAGATCACGCGATCGCCCTGCCGAAAGACGATGTTGCCCTCCAGATAAACTTCCATTGGGCCTTGTCCATTCTGCGCTGCCCGGAGCGAATTCGGATCGTTAACATTCAGGATCGGCGTCCAGACCACGGCGCGGTCAGTCTCCATCGAAGCCGTGCCGAGCTGATCGATCCCTTGCACGATGATCTGCACACCCGAATTGATGATGTACATCCCTTCGCCGCGCTCTGGCACATTCACAAACTGCGAATTTTGCAGCGGCCGGCCACCGCGGCCCGTGATATCGACCGTCGGCGCGGCTTGCCGCATCGGCGCGGCTACCGGCGGAGCAATTTCCTCGCGGGCAAACTGAGCCGGACGCACGTTAGGATCCAGCGGCGTCGCGGTCGTGCCATCCTCGCGGTGCATTCGCATCACGACCAGCGCAGAACCCAGACCGCGGCCTTCCCCTTCGGTTTCGCGGGCCATAGCGCCGCGCTGCACGATCGGCGGCTGCACGGCGCTGGCTTCGCCGGTCACAGGCGCGGAAAGCTGAATGCCCGCGGTCGTATGAAAGCGGCCGAGCCAGGAGCGATCGACTATTTCACGGCGTTGCGGTCCTGTTCCCGGACCGTTGCTCGGTCCAAGCAATACACGCACTTCGCGACCTTCCAGGTACGCGATGATCTTGCTCGGTCGGCCGCTATAAGCCTCGGCTCTATCGATCCACAGCACCGCTTCATCGCCGCTCGCCTGTGTCGCGCCTTGTGCGATTTGCACCGCCCCGCGCAGCACCCATACTTCGTATGCGCCTTGCCGCCAATGCGTCGCCCCGCTGGCGCGGATGGCAATCAGCTGCGTCGGATCGGCAATCGGCAGTTCGACGGCGGCGTGAAGGGCCGAGGAAGTTAGAACAAATAGTGAGAAGAGCAAAGCATTCCGCGCAGCATCGACCGCCGAGCGCACGCCGAGGCGTGTACTACGAAGAACCGAGCGAGTGAGTGAGCAAACGCGGTTCAGGATGGTGGCATCCTTGCCAGAGACGAACCTGCCAGGTGGACAGTTCAACGGCTTCACAAAGTCGATCGCGCGCAAGCGCGCAGACCGGCTCCGCAGAGCGGGGCGGATTATAGGAACCACCCTCCGTCGCAACAAGCGAAACTGGCGATAAAGTCCGACGCGAAAATGACTTGCGTCAAGTGGACCGGCAGGTCCATCCCCCAGCTTTTAACGCAAAGGCACAAAGGATCGCAAAGGTTAAGAACACTCAATCCCCCCTTTGCGCACTTTACGCATCTTTGCGCCTTTGCGTTAAAAAGAGTGAGGTGTAATGCACCAGGCCCGCATTTTTGTGCTAGCGGCCAGCAGCAGGCTCCGGCGGCACAATTTCGAGCAGCTCCACAGCCGGGAAGCCGTCGCAATAGATGAACGCGGTGCGGCCGTAGGTTGCTAGCGGGCTGGGCAGCTCAAAAAGTTGGCACAAATCGGGCCCGGGCACGACACGATAGACCGACGCGAGCTGCACTTCGCGCAGCACATTGTGGTCGATCAGCACGCGGCCCAGCGGCTTGTTCTCGCTAAGAATTTCTCGCCGTACTTCGTCATCCACCAGACGCAAATTGAGCCGCGGAATGCCAAACAGCACGGGCCGGCCGTCCGACTGTCGATGGAGCACGATTTTTCGCGAGTAGTAATCGCCGGCTTGCTTCGTCTGGAGCACTTTCACATCCACGCGCGAGCCGTGATGCTTTTCCACCGCCACCGTCATGTGCTCGTGATGGGCCAGCAGACGGCGGTAGGGCTCCGGCACAGCCTCCGCTAAAACCTCCTCAAACGTACCGAGCTCGGCGATATCCCCATAGAACAAGCCGGCGAGATGATCCAATGCGGGCATGACAACCAGATTGCTCTATTCGATGCTCGTTAGTACAGGCGGCAGAGCAGGCTGCGGATGATCGAGGACGCTGTCAATCAAATAATACAACAGCGCCCGCAGTTCCTCCGGCTCAATCTCATCGGCGACTTTTTCTGCTCGCTCGCGATGCTTCTCAATCAGCCGACTGGCCTTCTCGAACACATCCGCTTGCTCATACAACTGGCGGACACGCGCGAGGCGCTCCGAAGCAGAAAGGGACTTTCCGTTGCCGTTCGCGTGGGCAGTTTCCCGATAGGAGCCGGTGAGATGCCCGAGCAACTCTGCTTGTCGTTCTGCCGAAAGCCCTTCCAAGGCCAGCGCCAATAGCAGCGTGGGCCGGCCGCCTAGCACATCGCCGCCTGAGGCCAACTTATTATGATCGTCCCCCATCCAGTCGTTCAGATCGTTGAGAATCTGAAACGCGACTCCCAGATTACGGGCGAACTGTTTGATGGGATCCGCGTATTGATCCGCCGGCCCGGCCAGCCGAGCGCCACTGTACAAGGCTGCTTCGAACGCCGGCGCGGTCTTCAGTGCATAAATCTTGAGCGCGTCGAGCGGCGTCAAACGCTTCTCACGGCTGTCGCGCCACACAAGTTCCGCACCTTGCCCCTCTGATAGTCGCAGGTGGGCGTCGGCCAACTTGTCGAGAACATCAGCCACCACATCCGCGCCGAGTGTTTTCGTCTCGCGACTGACCAGGCGATAACCCATGCCGATCAAAAAATCGCCGACATTGATGGCCGTCGCCGCTCCGTACTTCTTGTGTACCGTTTCCTCGCCGTAACGAAACGCGTCGTCGTCTTCGATATCGTCGTGTACGAGCGAAGCTTTGTGAAAAGCCTCAATCGACATCGCCGCGCGATACACCGAGTTGCTGAATTGTGTGACATGGGCCGCCCCATCGCCCATTGTGCCCTTGCCACCCGTCAATGCGTCATAGACGGCCAACGTGATGAACGGCCGGCTGTACTTGCCCCCCTTCGCGAGAAAATCGTAGGCAATCACTTCCGTGGCCGCGATGGGATCGCTAATTTCTTCCAGCCGGGACCAAACCTGATCCCGGTGATTCGCTGTCAACGCTTTTTCAATCGCACCAGCAGCAAGTTTGCTCCCGGCTGTTGGGTTAGATCGCTGCCTCGGCGCAATCCTCTCCAACTCTCCCGGCTTAAACATATTCGACGCCGCTCGCAGCAGATGCACATACGTCCGCGTCTGCGCCTTTGTCTCAGCGGACTGCAACTTGATCATCTGCATGACCCAGTCTTCATCGACGCTGGTGTTGCGGCAGTCGCTAGAGAGCAGCGGCACGGCCAGGCACGGAATGCCGGCGAGCAAAATCTTGTCGATCGCTTTTTCCAGCACGTTCAAGCACGCGACACCGACAATTGCGTCAACATAACCGCTCACGATGATCTTCAAGACAATCGGCGAGCCTTCCGCGACGAGCACTTTGTAGCCCATCTCTTCGGCCAGACTGCGAAAATCGGCAATGCTGCACGCGCCGCACTTTTTGCACTCGAGGCCGAACTCGTCGTAGTCGGCCGGGCAGCCTTCGGCGTGCTTCAAGCAGTGCGGCAGCAAAAATAGACGGCGGGAAGGCGCAGTCGCCGCGACTTGATCTTTCCAAAACTCTGTGGCCAAAATAACCATCATCCAGCCGATGTAACCCTCGGGCTGGCCGGCTTCTTCGAGCGTGCGACGGGCGACTGCCTCCATCTCGTCCTTGGTTAGCGGTCGTGACTTGTCCAGCTTGGCGGTAATCGCCGCCGCGCGGGCTTGCAGTGCTTCGCGGAGCGACTTCTCCTGCGGCACCAGCTTCAAATGCGATGTCTGTCGCCGCTTGCTCTTGCGCGGCGCTTCGCCAGCAAACTCCGGCGGAGTCGCGTCATTCATCTCCCTCTCCCCTGTCTCTCTGTCAAACGCGGAGAGGGCCGGGGTGAGGGTGCTGCTCAAAGTTGCGTCGTCCAAGTTGTCGTCCCTTATTGCGCGTCGGAAGGAGCAGTCTCAGGTGGGAGGTCGGACAGTGCGGCGAATTCTCGGCTGGCTACTTATCGGCTGTCAAATTGCCGGCACGCGCGGCCCAGGGCGGCCACGGTAAAGGTCAACGGATAGAGTCTCTCATAATACCACAACTTCGCGAAGTAAAAGCCTATCGGTGCCGGCTGCCGATGCTGCCCCGCCTCGACGCGAGTTATCAGCCAATTCAGGCCTTTTTCGACGGCGGCAGAAGCGGGGCTCGGGGCTCTGGGCTCGGTGTTCGGGGAGACGGCGGCGAGTAGGGCTTCGATGGCCAGTGCGGTTTCCTCAACGGAAGATTTTAGATTTGGGATTTGAGATTTGGGATTTGCTGATTGTGGAGGTGTCGATGTACTAAGTATTGAGCACTGAGTACTGAGTACGGGTTCCCCCAGCGATTCAAAACCCAGCCCAGCGTCCTGTTCCGTATGCCTGCCACTCCGCGCTTTTCCCCACACCCCGCTCCCCCACCCCCCATCCTCATTCTGATTCGCCATCAGCCACGCCACGCCGAGCTTCGCCTCTGGCGAATCCATCAACCCCAAATCGCGATACGCCATTAACACCTTCGCCGTGCCATAAACCGGGTTATCTTCGGTTGGATGATCCTGATTGCCAAACCAGAGCGGGGACCAGGAGCCGTCGGCGTGTTGGTGCCTATTGATATAGATCCATGCGCGCGTCGAGATTTTTGCCAATTCGCGGTCGATCCCCTTTGCCGCGCGTTCATCACCATTTGACCTGAGCCTCTGGCCTGTGATTGCGACGCTACGCAGGGCGTGTGCAGTCAAATCGGTGCCGCTTCGGTCGAATGGCAATCGGCCCCAACCGCGACAAAATGTTGGCCATCCACCGTCCCGATTTTGAAGGCTCTTTAGCCAACCTAGGGCATAAAAGAAAATCGAGTTTCCAATCAAGTTGCGTCTGAATCCCGCCTCACGACAGTCCAGTTCGACCAACGCTCCAAAGGCAAGAATTGCTCCGGGCGTGTCATCTGCGTCAGGAACCGCGCCGGATAAATCGCTCCATCCGAAACCGCCCGGATTGGCTCCGGTGAATGGATGCTGCCTCAGTTGTTGGCAAGACAACAACCACGCCAAGAGATTTCCTCGATGCGATTCTTCGACGATTGCCTCCTTTCCTCGCATGAATGCGTCGGAAGCGGAACGCACTGCTTGCTGATCGACCCCTAGTGTTGCCGGGACATCCTCCCCCGCTCCCGCCAACGCATTAATCGCCAGCGTCGTATTCCACGTCGCCAAATTCGTATCAATCGGCCACGACCCATCCGGCCGAACAGAATCGATCAAGAATTTCACACCCTCGCGGACGATTTCGTCTGACTTTGAACCTCGGACAGTGATACTTGCCAAACTCATCACCACAAAACTCGTCAGCGGCGTCGCCTCCAAGTACCCACCGCTAACAGGCTGCATCCGCCGTAGTACCTTCAAACTACGACTGATCGACAGCCAACGAATCAGCCGCGAGACGGGATTTCGCGGTGGCGCGTGGCAAAACTGAGCCTGTCCAATCGCCACGAGCGCCGGAATCGCATAGCTGACGACCGGCATTCCCACAAATCGATACCACGACTGCGGCACACACGCCAATTCAAACGGCAATGTGTCAATCTCGCGCCACTCGACGAGTCCCGCCAGCGCCAGGTTCGTCATGATCGGCACGACAAATGTCTTATCGATGCCATATCGCTCGCGCAGCCCCTGCAACCCACTCTTCGCTGCGATGTAGCCATTCGCCAGATCGAGCAACTCTTTGTATTCGCCGGCCACACCTGCCAAATGCAGCGCCGCGACCACCAGATAAGTGGTCGCGATATTCGAATGACTCAAATCCGTATCGCCAAACCCGCCATCCCCATTTTGCTGCTTAACCAACCACGCCACACCCCGCGATATCAATTCCTCCTGACCCCTGCCCCCTACCCCCTGCCCCCTGCCCGCAATAGCCAACGCACTCAACGCTGTCGCCGTCGAAAGAGCCGACGACGACAACTCCCCCACCCAATGCCCATCCACCGTCCGCTCCGCGAGCAACTCGTCGCGAACCTTCTCATATGCCGCGCGGAGGCGATCGATTTCAACCCACTCACCACTCACCACTCACCACTCACTTTCCTACAACCCATACAGCGACGCGAGTTTGCTCTTCAAATGCCGCATCAGCGGCGCGGGCGACAGCGGCTTGCCCGTGACAAGCCGCACCAACTCCGCCGCCGTATAACATTGCCCGCGTGCGTGAATCTTCTCATTCAGCCAACTCTTAAGCGGCCCAAACTCTCCACACGAGAACAACACGTTCAACCCGCCCAGATCCCGATCGGCCTGCTCAAAGAACTGCGAAGCATAGAGATTGCCCAGCGAGTACGTCGGAAAATAACCAATCAGCGCCGCCGACCAGTGAATATCTTGCAGGCACCCATCGGCATCCGTCGCCGGCTCGACACTCAAATACTCCCGATACTTCTCCCTCCACGCGTCCGGCAAATCACCCACCGGCAAATCTCGCGACAGCAGCGCCTGTTCCAACTCAAACCGAATGATGATGTGCAGGTTGTACGTCGCCTCGTCCGCCTCGACGCGGATCAGCGACGGCGCGACATGATTGATCCCAAAGAAAAACTCATCGAGCTTCACGCCGCCAACTGCCCCAGGAAACGCCGCTTGCAGCTTGGGAAAAAAGTGCTGCCAAAACGCCCGGCTGCGGCCCACCAGATTTTCCCACATCCGCGACTGCGACTCGTGAATCCCCAGCGACAGATACGTTCCCGGCGGCAAGCCATACTGCTCCGATCGCAGCCCCTGGTCGTAAATCCCATGGCCCGCCTCGTGCAAAATGCCGAAGAACGCCGAGTTGAAAAAACGCTCGTCGTATCGCGTCGTGATGCGGCAATCGTGCGGACCCATGCCGCTGCAAAACGGGTGATGCGTCACATCCAGCCGCCCGCGATTGAAATCAAAACCGATCGCCGCCGCAGCCGCCTTGCCAAATGCCTCCTGCGCCACCGCTGGATACTCACGCTGCAATATCTCCACCGGTGCCTTACGGCCCGACTGCATGATCGCCTGCACCAGTGGAACCAATTCCGCTCGCAGATCGCTCAGCACCTTCGCCAAATCGGCCGTCTTCGCATCCGGCTCAAAATCATCAAGCAGCGCGTCATAAGGCGAATCCTTGTAGCCCAAGCACTTCGCCTGTTGCCGCTTCAGCTCAAACAGTTTCTCAACATGCGGCGCGAACGACGCAAAATCATTCGCCTCGCGCGCCTTCACCCACGCTTGCTGCCCCAGCACGCTCGCTCGCGTCAATTCCTCCACCAGCGCCTGCGGCAATTTCACCTTCTTATCGTACTGCCGCTTCAACTCCCGAATCGTCGCCCCCACATCACCATGCTGCTCTTTCGTCAACTCGCTCGCCGCCAGTTCACTCAGCAACTCCCCCAGCCGCTTACTCGTCCGTTTCTGATGAGCCAACCCCGTCAGAAAAGTCATCTGCTCCGCGCGATACTCCCCCGCCGCCAGCGGCATATACGTCCGCTCATCCCACCCCAGCGCCGCCTCCATCGACTCAATCAAAGCCGCTTCGCGCGTGAGGGAACAGAGTTCGTCGAATGCGGTCGAAGTGGACATAAAGCACAACCGGTCAAGTGGCCAAGTGAAATGCTGAACTAGGCCAGCATTTTCTGCACCACGTTACCGGAAACATCCGTCAGCCGGAAGTCGCGGCCTTGGAAGCGATACGTGAGCTTGAGATGGTCCAGGCCAAGCAGATGCAGAATCGTCGCGTGCAAATCGTGAACATGCACGCCATCGTCCGTGCCGTAGTAGCCGATGTCATCCGTCTGGCCGAGCGATAGGCCGGGCTTGATGCCGCCACCGGCGAGCCACATCGTGAAGGCTTCTATGTGATGATCGCGGCCGGCCATGTCGCGTGGTTCCCCTTGCGGTGTGCGACCGAATTCGCCCCCCCAAACGACGATCGTATCTTTCAGCAAGCCGCGCTGCTTGAGATCCTTCACCAGGGCCGCCGCCGGCTGATCGGTCTCGCCGCAAATCTTGTCGAGCGATTCGCCCAGTTCCGTCCCTTTATTACCGTGATGGTCCCAATCGGTGTGATAAAGCTGCACGAACCGCACGCCGCGCTCCACGAGTCGCCGCGCGAGCAAACAATTCATCGCAAATGACGGCTGGCCGGCCTTGGCACCATACAAATCGAGCGTCTGTTGCGATTCGCCCGACAAATCCATCAACTCCGGAGCGCTGGCCTGCATGCGAAAGGCCATCTCGTAAGCCGCAATCCGCGTGGCGATTTCCCCGTCACCTGTATCAGCCAGTCGCAGCCGGTTGAAGTCATTCACCGATTCGACGAACCGCCGCTGGTCATCGCGACTGATCGATTCGGGGTTCGTCAGATTCAAAATCGGCGCCCCCGTGCTTCGTAGCGGCACTCCTTGATACGTCGTCGGCAAAAATCCGCTGCCCCAGTTCGGCGCACCGCCTCGCGGCCCGCGTGGCCCCGATTGCAGCACGACAAAACCGGGCAAATCACGCGACTCGCTGCCAATGCCATAAGCGACCCACGCCCCCATGCTCGGCCGGCCAAACAGCGGCGAGCCCGTGTTCATAAAAAATTTTGCGGGTCCATGATTGAACACATCCGTCTTCACGGCCCGCAAGGTGCAAATGTCATCCGCGACGCTCGCCAAATGCGGCAAGCACTCCGAAATCGTCTGCCCGCTCTCGCCGTGCTGCGAGAACTTTCGTTTCGTCCCTTGCAGCTTCGCATCCCCCTTAATGAACGCAAACCGCTTCTTGGCGACAAACGACTCGGGAATCACTTGCCCATCTAACTCTTGCAGCTTCGGCTTTGGATCGAAGAGTTCGAGCTGGCTCGGCCCACCCGCCATGAACAGAAAAATGACATTCTTCGCCCGCGGCGCGTGGTGCGGAAGCCGAGCGGCCAGCGGATCGATACTACCCGCCGCCCGTGCTGGCTCTCCGTTCAACAGCGACCCCAGCGCCATCGCACCCAGGCCAACACGGCACTGCCGGAGAAAATGTCGGCGGGCGAGGCTCAGTGCGGAGTGCGGAGCGCGGAATGCGGAATGAGACACGGCGTTACTCGCGAGTAATGGTTTCGTCCAAATTCAACAGCACACGGCAGATGCGAGTCCAGCCAACGGTGGAATCGCTTGGGGAACCCGTAAGCTCCTGTTGGATCAAACCGGTCAGGAGCGTCTGTTCCGAGGCCGTCGGCTCGCGACTCATGCACATTCGAAACGCCAACTCGGCCCGTCGCAGTTCATTCGTCGGCTCCTCGGATATCACTCGCTCGGCCAATCCTCGGGCGCATTCAAAAAACGCCTGATCATTCGCCAGCGTCAGCGATTGCAGCGGCGTATTGCTCCGCAGTCGCCGCGTGCAGGAAACATTCCCACCGGGTGCATCAAACGTCAGCAGCATCGGATACGGACTCGACCGCCAGAAATGCGTGTACATCCCCCGGCGATACCTGTCGCCGCCGCTGGCCGCCTTCCACGGCTTGGGATCCTGCGTGAAATCAAAAACCCCCTCCGGCTGCGGCGGAAACACACTCGGGCCGCCAATCGTGTTCGTCAAAAGTCCCGCAGAGGTCAGCGCCACGTCGCGCACAATCTCCGCATCCAGCCGCAGTCGCGATTGCCGCCCAAACAAGCGATTCTGTGGATCGCGGGCAGCCAAATCGCTGCGAACGGCTGACGACTGTCGATATGTCGCACTGGTAACAATCTGCCGGTGCATCCCCTTCGTATCCCAGCCGCTGTCAACATATTTCGCCGCCAGCCACTCGAGTAAATCCGGATGCGACGGCGGCGTCCCTTGTACGCCAAAATCATCTTCCGTCTCGACCAAACCGCGGCCAAAAAACTTCTGCCAATCGCGGTTCATCGCCACGCGCGGCGTCAGCGGATTTTCCGCCGAAACCAGCCAACGGGAAAAATCGAGCCGCCCAACCCTGTCTTCAGACGATCGAACTGGCGGAAGCACCGCAGGCACTCCACCCACCACATCCGCGCCGCGATCCAAAAAATCTCCGCGCTTATGCACGAATGATTCACGCGGCTCACTCCGCTCACGTAAGATCATCGTCGTCGGAATCTTGGGCTCTTGCTGTCGCAGTTCATAAATCCGTGCCAAATCCACAAACGCCTGCCGCGCCACTTCGGTCTCGCGGAAATAATCTTCAATTAGCTTCTTGTTCTTCGCATCGCGGGCTTCCAGCTTCATGTCGTAAGCCACCTGCACCGGCCCCGGCAAACGAGCCCGCTGTTCGGGCGTCACCGTCGCCTCCCATTTTCGCTGCTCGGCTTCCAACTCCGCCCGCTGCTTCTCCACCGCCTCTTCCAATTGCTTGATCTGCCCACGGACCTCCTCCCGCCGCGTCAACTCATCCTTCTCTCGCTGCATCCGTGTCGGCACTTCAATCGTTGGCTCCTCGCAATTATTCAGCAGCGCAAACAACTGGTAATACTCAACCTGGCTGATCGGATCGTATTTGTGCGAATGGCAACGGGCACATCCGACCGTCAGCCCCAGCCACACCGCCCCCGTCGCGTTCACGCGATCGACCACCGCCTCGACGCGAAATTGCTCCTGGTCCGTTCCGCCCTCTTCATTGATCAGCGTATTCCGATGAAAACCCGTCGCGACCAATTGCGATTCCGTCGCGTCCGGCAGCATGTCCCCCGCGATCTGCTCGATCGTGAATTGATCGAACGGCATGTTGGCATTGATCGCGTCGATCACCCACTCGCGATATTTCCAAATCTGCCGGCCAAAATCTCGCGTGTAACCGTTACTGTCAGCATACCGGGCCAGATCCAGCCAGTGCCGACCCCACCGCTCGCCATAGTGGGGCGAAGCCAGCAGCCGATCGACGACCTGTTCAAAAGCATCCGACCGCTCATCCGCCACAAACTCCGCAACTTCCTCCGGTGACGGCGGCAAACCGATCAAATCCAGCGCCACGCGGCGAATCAACGTCGCGCGCTCGGCCGCATCCGAATGCGCCAGCTTCTCCCCCTCCAATCGAGCCAATAGGAACCGATCGATCGGACCCTTTGGCCAATTCGCTTCCACAACAGCGGGCAGCGCCGGCCGCGTCACGCCCTGAAACGCCCAGTGGGAACTCTTCTTCGTTTCCGCCACGGCGTCCGTCGGCACAATCGCCCCCGCCTCAATCCAGCGGCGAATAACAACAACTTCTGCATCGCTCAGCGGCGGCTTCTTCAGCGGCATCCGCGACACGGTTTCGCTCGTCCCCAGCACCGCCTGCAGCAGCAAGCTCTCCGCCGCCTTGCCCGCCACAACCGCCAGCCCGCTATCACCGCCGCGCAAAATGGCCGCGCCAGAATTCAGCCGCAAACCATTTTCCTGCTTCTTCGGCCCGTGGCACTCCACGCAATGTGCGGTCAGAATGGGCTCTACCTCTCGGCAAAAGCGATCCACTTCACTCGGTTCATCCGCACGAGCGGGCATGAATGCGCAGCCCGCAAGCAGAACCACGAAATATCCCTTCCACCCCATCATCATCGCCCTCACACCTACTCCCGACTCCCTACTGCCTACTCCCTAACTCTTCGCAGTATCAGCCGCCGCCACGCCGGGAGCAAGCGACTTTCACTTCATGTCGAATCCTTATCAACCTTCGTCCTTCGATCCCAAGCATTTCCAAGACCAACCCGCGTTCGGCCCCGCCGCGGCAGCCGGCGCGTCCAACTGGGTCAAGCAAGTCCGCATTTTCGCCGTTCTAAACGCAGTGCAAGGCATTCTGGAAGTGCTGGCTGGCCTCATGGCAGCCGGAGCCGGCGTTTTCTTCCCGTTCCTCGCCCAAATGAAGGAATTCAAAGAGGCTCAGGGCGCAGAAGAAGTGCCACCCGAGCAGATGTTCTTGGTTATCGGCATCATCTACATAGCCATCGGCGTTGTCTTGCTGGCGAGCGGCATTTTGCGAATCGTCGCCGGCTTTCAAAACTATCGCTACAAGGGCCGCGTGCTCGGCATCGTCTCCATTGTCGTCGGCATCGCTCCCGTCTTCACTTGCTACTGTGCCCCGACAGCAATCGCCCTGCTCGTCTTCGGGCTGCTAATTTTTCTCGATCACGCCGTCATCGCCGCCTTCCAGATGGCCCGCGAAGGCCGCTCCGTCAGCCAAATCCTGGCAGCGTTCGATCCTCAGCAAACTACCTTTCCCACGAACCCGAGCTAGCGAGCTGCCCGCTCAGTTAGCTTACTTGTCATTCAGCTCAATTGTGCTCGCGCCGCGGCCAGCGTGTTGCTCAGCAACATCACAATCGTCATCGGGCCGACGCCGCGCGGCACCGGAGTGATCGCGCTGGCTATCTGGCTGGCAGCCGCGAAATCAACATCGCCAGCCAGACCGCTCTCCGTGCGATTGATACCCACATCGATCACCACCGCCCCCGGCTTGATCATCTCGCCGGTCACAAATTTTGGCCGGCCAATCGCCGCAACCAGCACATCGGCCTGCCGGCAAATTGCGGCCAAATCGGTCGTGCGGCTGTGGCACAGCGTAACCGTCGCGTTGCAAGCATTCGGCCCCAGGTGACTCTCTTTCGCGGCTAATAACGCTGCGACTGGCTTCCCCACAATCTCGCTGCGTCCCACGACCACCGCATGCTTGCCGGCGACGCTAATTCCGCTGCGCTGCAAAATCTGCAGGCACCCATGCGGCGTGCAAGGCAGATACCGTGGCCGTCCCTGCACGAGCAGCCCGACATTCTCGGGATGAAAACAATCAACATCCTTCAGCGGATGCACCGCATCTAAAATTTTCTGCTCGCGAATCTGCTTCGGCAGAGGAAGCTGCACCAAAATGCCGTGAACCTCGTCGTCGTTGTTCAGATCGGCAATCAGCTCCAGCAATTCATCTTCGGTGGTCGTTGCCGGCAGTTGGTGCATCCGGCTATCGATGCCCACCCGCTCGCACGCCGCCCGTTTATTCTTGACATAGATGCCGCTGGCCGGATCGTCGCCGACCAAAACGGCCGCCAACGTCGGCTCGTGGCCGTTGTTTTGCACGAAGTCGGCAATTTGCTCGGCCAACTCCCCTTCGATTTGGGCGGCGATCGCCTTGCCATCAAGAATAGTCGCGGGCAACTTTCGAGTCCTTTTGCAGCAATGAAGCGGCGAACACACTAACCCGACGCGCGAGCGAGGGACTCCCCGCCCTGCTATTCAGCCGAACTTCGACGCCACGCCGGTGGCAAAAAGCCAGTAATTCACGCGAAATTCTAGGCCGATTCCGCCCAGGCCGATAGTGCCTCACTACTCCCGGCCACTTACTCCTGACCCCTGCTGCTTAATCCAATCCACAATCCGCCAATCCAGCCACCGCGAATCCGGATCGCCATTGCCCGCCGCGACAAAGCCCAAGTGGCCTCCGCACGCAGCAATCACCACCTGGGTCGAAGGCGAAAAACTGGCCTCTTCAAAACACGCCACGGGCACAATCGGGTCGCTGGCCGCCGTGACGATCAGCGTCGGCACCGCAATCTGCGCCAGCACCGGCCCGCTGCTGGCCCGCGTGTAATAGTCGTACACGTCGGCATAGCCGGAGAGAGGTGCCGTAAACAGGCTGTCGAAATCCATCAAGCGGCTGGGGCGAGGGATCAGCGGGCGCGAATGAGCGGAAGGAATGAGTATGTCACGCTGGCGAATGTGATTGATCAGCGTGCGGACAAAGCGGCGATCGTAGAGTTGATTCATGCCGCGCTGAATGTTCCGCGTGCATTCGGCCAAATCGATCGGAGGACAGACAGCCATCACGCTGGCCAAGTGGGGTGGTGCGGCTGAGCCCAACTCGCCCGCCAGTTTGAGGGCAATGTTCGCGCCCATCGAAAAACCGACGAGATGAATGGCCGAATCGGGAAATTTCTCATGCACGAAAGCCAGTACGGCGGCGGCATCCTCACTGCGACCAGCGTTGAGCGGATGACGGGCAAGAGTAATCCCAGCGCCACAGCCGCGCAAGTCCATGCGAAGGACGCGCACGCCACGCAAGCGCAATTTCGCCGATGCCCGCAACACATAACCCGATTGGTGCGAGCCGCCGAGCCCATGCAACAAGATGACAATCGGAGTCGCGGGGTCGTCACCATTCCCATCCTCGTGGAGCGCAATTGCATCCCCATCGGGCAGCGCAACGTGATGTACCAGCGAGCCGAACTTCAGTCCATGCGGCAGATAAGCACCCGCAATCGTCTGCAAATGCCCCCCACGCACCAGCGGATGGGGTCGAAATTGCGGAAAATCGAACGTCACGAAAAGCTACAAGTGAGAATTGCGGTGAACTATCTGACGCGATCATCTCGCTACCGTAGCGTGCAGCTTACCCGGGGAAGATATTTCACGCACGGTAACCTTATGGAATGTCACGGCTCGTCGCCAGGAGCCGATGCCGAGACGGCCTGGAAATGGCATCGGTGTCACCCTTTCCATGCTCAGGCGTTTGAAGTCACCGGTCCACTGCATGATCTCGCGGCCGTCGAGCAGTCCCTTGATCGTTCCCTTGCGCACTTCCACGGTCGAACGATAACGCTGGCCCACCTGCAAGGCCACATCGAACGGCGTCGTTCCTTCGCTGCGCTGAGGCATGAGCTTGCCATCCAGCAACTCCAACCCATACAGCGGCGGCGTACGGCCATGAGCATTCAGCTTCCAGGCGAAGGTTGCTCCCTGGGCAGCCAGATAATGATTCACGTTCATGCCGGGAGCAGTGGGTGTGAATTCAACCTCCAGGTCGTACTCATCTGGCGGCTCATACGGCAACTGCAAGACCGATGCACCCGCTGGATTGTCGCCAGCGATACCGCCCGCGACTTGCCGCCAATTGCCCACCCCCGCGTCTCGCTTGAGATCAACCAGAGTAAGGAGATCGAGACCGCTTTCACTCGCACGTGTATTCGAGGGCAAACTCGCTGCCGCAGATCTGCTGGAAGAAGTGGTTGAAGCGGTTCCATTCGCTCCCGATCCATCAGCGATTCGTTCTCGCACGCGAATGTTCCGAAAGCTGGCACCCGGATCGTAAAGTTGAAATCCAATGTGCCCACGGCTTGCAGTACCCGCCCGCAGCGGAGCATCCAAAATTTCTTCGCCATCCAGCGCGACCCGAACCTTGTTGCCAATCACGCCAATCTTCATCTGCCGCCACGTGTTGGCAGTCTTGATCAGGGCTTTGGTCGGCGCTACCTGGCCGTACAACGCTCCGTTGCGCCCCTTGGGATCGACGCTTTTGAATTTGGGCGAAGGATCGTCCAGCAGTTGAATCTCGTTGAACTGCCCCCCCGTCACATTTCCCTCTTCCGGTGCCCGCACAAACACGCCGCTATTCCCCCCGGGTGGCAACCGATACTCGAATTCCAAATCAAAATCGCCGTATTCCCGGTTCGACATCAACCAGCCAACCGGCCCAGACGTCGTTCCCGTTAGCACCCCATCTTTAACGGACCAGCCGCTATGACCTTTTTGCAGCCAGCCGTCCAAGTTGCGGCCGTTGAACAACTCCGCCGACGACCCGGCTGTCGATCCCGCTGGCTGCGCAGTGGCAGGCTGCTGCGCGATTCCTGCGGCTGCAACTGCTTTTCGACGCTGCTGCTCCCCCAGCTTCTCACCATCGGCCTTCACCACCTGCACCTTCTCCGGCAACAGCTCGACCTTCAACGCCGGGTTCTCACCTTTGCCAATCACAAACTTTTGCGTGTCAAACTCCAACTCCCCAGTTTTCACATGCAGCGTATGCTCCCCCGGCTTAATGTGTACCTCTTCGGTCTTCCCCTTCACCTTGTAGCCGCTCTCGCTGACGGTCACTTCAATCGACGGGTCATTGATCTCAATCCGCACCGTTCCATCGCCCGCCGGCAAGAACATCACCACGCCCGCAGCCGCTAGGGCCAAGCCTAAGACCGCGGCCCCCGCCGCAATCCACATTTTTTTCGCCCGCTTCACAACCTCACCGCGGCTCGGCTTGGTTGCGCTTGGCTTAGCGGTGCTCGCAGCCGGAACAAGGGGCTGCACCAGAGTCGTAGTCGCAGCCGATCGCATTCCCGCCGTCGTTCTCTCCGACGTCAAATCCTGCGTCACTTCATTGGCCGCACTCACCAGCGTTGTGCTTTTCTGCGCCGTCACAGTCGCCGACTTGCTGGTTTTTTCACTCAGACCCGACAAGAACTCCGAAAACTTTAAATCGACGGTCCGCTCGTCACCCTGGGCGGGGGCACCTGGCGAACGCACCATCTCGCGGGCAACCCCTTCCAGCTCCGCCACCACGTCCGCCATCGTTTGCTGCCTGTCCGCCGCCTTCTTCGCCACCATCTTGCGGTAGGTTGCCTCGAGCGCCGCCGGTGCCGCCGGGCAAACCGTGCGCAGTGGCGGTATGTCAGCCCCACGATGCGCCAAAATCTTCTTCACCACCGAATCGCCGCCATACAGCACTTCCCCCGACAGCAGCCGATACAGCGTGCAGCCCAAACTATAAATATCCGCCCGCGCATCGGCCGAATGCGTATCCTCGGCCTGCTCCGGTGCCATGTAATCGACCGTTCCCATCACCTGACCGGTGTTGGTCAGCTCCTGCCCGCCGCCACCCAAGTCAATGCGAGCCAAGCCCATGTCCAAAATCTTGACAGTGCCGTCCCGATCGACCAGCAAGTTCCCCGGCTTGATATCGCGATGCACGACCCCTTTCGAATGAGCAAACGACAACGCCCGCGCGGCCTGCAACACATAATCGATCGCCGTCGCCGGCGGCAGCGGGCCCTGCTTCCCCAAAATCACCGACAGGTCGTGCCCATCCACAAACTCCATCACCAAAAAGTGAACCCCTTCGTGCTCGTTCGCGTCGAACGCCGTCACAATGTTCGGATGAATCAACCGAGCCGCCGCATGCACCTCCCGCTCAAACCGCTTCCGCGCATCCGCGTCTTTCATCGCCGCGCCAGACAGCACCTTCAGCGCCACCGTCCGTCGCATCCGCCGATGCTCGGCCTTGAACACCTGCCCCATCCCCCCTTCGCCGAGCTTCTCCAGAATGAAATACTCGCCGAACGTCAAAAACCGGATCTTCCCTTGCAGCACTCCCTGCGCCTGATACCGCGTTAGCTTGCCCGTCTTGAGCAGCTCCAGCGCCAACGCCTTGGCCGTCTGTGGTCGCTTCTCCTCCGGCAGACTGGCTACAAAAGCCCGGCAATCCTCAGCCGACATCACCCGGCTGGCGTCCAGACACAGGCAATACTCCTCCACCGACGCCGGCGTTTTCCCCTCTTGCCAAGCAGATCTCGCTTTCGGTGGTTTCGAAGCCATAGTGCGCGCAGAAGATGCGGTAAGCCGTAACCCGTTGTTATCAAGCTATTCGACCCATCGCAGCACCGCAAGCGCGACCTCACCCGTAGCTGAATTCGCACTCCAACTGTCCTACTCCTTTGCCGATCCCAAAATTCTCAGCCGCGTCATCTCCCCGCTTTTATCTGTGCAAATCAGTGTTTCATCCGTGGCTTATCCCCCTGCCTCTTCGTTCCATCCTTGCGTACACCATAGTTCATTCATGCCTGCTGTCTGCTTTTTCGTGTCATTCGTGTATTTCGTGGTTCACTCGCATTTTGCTCTGCCCTGGCTGGGCACTCCAACGCCCCCCCGCCTACCGCTCAATCCCGTATTCTTCCACTTTCCGGTACAACGTCGCCCGCCCCAATCCCAGCAGCTTCGCCGCATCGGGAATGCTCCCCTCGGTCCGCTTCAGCGCCTCGCTAATCAGCTTCTTCTCCCAAAAATCGATCCGCAGCGATTCGAATTGATCCCCCGACGAAGCATCGCGCAAACCCAAATCCCCCGGCAAAATAAAACTCCCCTCCGACATCACCACCGCGCTGTCGATCACATTCCGCAACTGCCGCACATTCCCCGGCCACGCATAACCCAACAGTTTCTGCTTCGCCTCGGGAGAAAACGCCAATCCCTGCCGGCCGTGCTGCCGCCGAAAATGATCGAGAAAATAGTTCACCAGCAACTCAATGTCACTCCCCCGATCGCGCAGCGGCGGAATGTACAGCTCAAACACCGACAAGCGATAAAACAAATCCTCGCGAAACCGCCCTTCGCGCACGAAATCATTCAACTCGCGATTGGTCGCCGCGATCACCCGCACATCGACGGTCACTTCCTTCGTCCCACCCACCGATAAAAACGGATGCCCCTCCAAAATGCGCAATAGCTTCGCCTGCCCATCCAGCGTCATCTCCCCCACTTCATCCAAAAACAGCGTTCCCGTATGCGACTGCTGAAATAGCCCCGCATGATCCGCATCCGCGCCGGTGAACGAGCCCTTCTTGTGCCCGAACAATTGGCTCTCCATCAGATCGCGCGGAATCGCCGCGCAATTTACCGATAGCATCGGCCGATCGCTCCGCGCGCTCTCCTTATGCACGGCCCGCGCCACCAGCTCCTTACCCGAACCGCTCTCCCCTCGCACCAGCACGCACCCCGTCGCCCGTGCCACGCGCCCAATCCGCGATTTCAAATCCAAAACTGCCCGACTGTTCCCCAAAAACTCATTTGAAATTCCCGACTTATCCGCCAGCCGCTGCTGCTCCACCTGTAGCACCGTCTCGCGCCTCGCCCGTATTAGCGCCACCGTCATGATGTTCGCCAGAGGAATCGCAATCTCAAAATCGCTTTGTCGAAAGCGCCCCTTTTCCAAATACACATGGATCGCCCCCAGTCGCGTCCCGCCATTGAATAGCGGCACGCAGATCGCATCCGCATAATGCTGCTTCGCCCGCGTCTTTTCCTCTAGTTGCTGATTATCGACCCACACCGCCTTCCCTTGCCGAATCACCAAGTCCGTCAATTCGTTGCTCAGCTTCACCTTCCCCGCCGCGTCCTCGGGAATCACCAGCTTCGGCTTAAGTTGCCCGTCGTCGCTCGACCATAAAAATCCCACAACCGATGCCCGCACCCGCTCCCGCAACAGCTCCAGCGACACCTCCACCACTTCATCTGGATTGCTGCACCCCAGCAGCTTCATGCTCAGTTGGTGCAAAATCAAAAAATCCTGCGCCCGCTCCGTGTCGCGCAGTGCCTCCAAGCCATACTCGGCCGGCGGACGTTCCGACTCGAGCAAGTTCTGGTCCCGAATCACCGTCTGCGTGTGGTCCATCCCCTGCGTATCGGAAGGGTGCGTCGCCGACTCATGAAATTCAAACTCCGTCGAACCCACCTTCAGCACACACCCGTCCGCCAGCCGCGCCTCGTCGATCTTCTGATTGTTCACCAGCGTGCCATTCCGGCTGCTGGCGTCGCGCACCCACCAGGCATCATCCTCAAAGAGCACAATCGCATGCACCCGCGAGGCCAGCGGGTCAGACAGAATCACGTCGCAATCCAGGCCCCGCCCAATGCGGTTTTGCCGGCTGGCGTCGAGCAAAAACTGCGTCCCCTGCCGTGGACCGACCGTCATCGCGAGATAATGAAACACGCCGCGCTTTCTCGTCGGATCACGATCCGCATCGGGGAAAGAAACCAATCACTAAGCCAAAGTTCAATATAGTTCGCTGAGAAGAATCCAACCACCGAACCTTTGCTTGCTTCTGTTCAAAAAATCCGTGTCATCCGCGTTCATCCGCGGCCAACTTCTTTCCTGATTCGTTGAATTCGTTTGATTCGTGGTTTCCTCTTGGTTCCCGGATCAGCCGGACTGTGAAAATCCGTGTTTCATCCGTGGCTATTACTTTCTCTTGCTTCTTTCGTGTAATTCGTACTAAAACGCTCCGTTTGTCCACAGCCTGCGCAAATTTTTAGCTTCCCTCTTCGTTGCCTTCTGTTCAAATTGCCTCACTCTGTTTCCTCTGTTATCTCCTGTTCATTCCTTCGGTTCCGGTTCTGCCGGGCTGTGTATTTCGTGGTTTCCTAATTCGTTCAGGCTTGGCCGGGCTGCTTAGCGCCAACCATCCCCCAACTTCGCTTGACGCGACGAAAACCGCACCCACAATAATAATCAGGTAGTCTTTGCCGCTTGGCATTTATCGGACAACACCCGTGCCCCGTTTCGCCGTGATTCTGCCCGCCGCTGGAAAGAGCAGCCGCTTTCGCGATCAGCACTATAAAAAGCCCTTTGCTCCCCTGGATGGCCGCCCCGTCTGGATGCACGCGGCTGATCGCTTCGTAAATCGCCCCGACGTCGCCCAAACCATCCTGGTCATCGCCCCCGAAGACCGCGAACATTTCGCGGAAAAATTCGGCGGCAACGCGGCCCTCCTGGGCATCGAAGTGGTCGAAGGGGGCCACGAGCGTTATGACTCGGTCACCCGCGCCCTGGAACGCATCAAACCCGAAGTCGATTTCATCGCCGTTCACGACGCCGCCCGCCCCTGCATCGTCGAAGAGTGGATCGACGCCGTCTTCGCCGCCGCCGTGAAAACCGGTGCCGCCATCTTGGCCTCCCCCGTCACCGGCACCCTGAAGCGGGCAGCCTCCTCTAAAATTAATACAGACCAAACCATCGCGGAAACCATCCCTCGCGACAACCTCTGGGAGGCCCAAACCCCCCAAGTCTTCCGCCGGCAGCTATTGATCGACGCCTACGCCCGCCGTGGCCAGCAACCCGCCACCGACGACGCCCAACTCGTCGAGCGCCTCGGCCACCCCGTCACGATTGTCCTCTCCTCCCCCATGAACCTCAAAATTACCACCAAAGAAGACCTCCGCATCGCTTCCGCCCTCCTAAAAGCTCTCCCCAAACCAAAACTCGCAGCCTCCAACCAAAACAACCCCCTCTGGTAATAATCGTCCCACTTGTCCCCTTGTTCGCCTGAACCCTGAACCCTACTCCCCATTCCCAACTCCCTCATTAACAAGGTGCCCCGGTGGCTGGTCGAGGTTTTCACATTGCTCTTGCCCGCGAACATGCCAAGACACTCTTCGGGCTCAAAGAAGACATCGCGATTCATAAGTTTTTGGACGAACTGAAGGTTCGGCCAGACATGAAAAAGAGCGGCCGCGTGCTCGATGTCGGCACGCTCTGGGATCCCATCCACCGCTGCCTCACCGAAGGCGAGCTCGATCCCACCGCCGGCGATTTCCCTCTCAACACCGCCATCCTCGGCGGCAAGCAACTCCTGCAGAGCAAAGATCAAACAGCCGTTTTAATTCGCCCCGACGTGACCCGCTTCATCGCTGACGCTCTCGGCGAACTCGAAGAAGACGACCTCCGCAAAAAATTCTTCGCCCTCCAAGGCGGCTCCTACCAGCAACCCATCGACGAAAAGCACTTCATGGAAATGTGGCTTCGCATCCAAGACCTAAAAATCTTCTTCGACGCCGCCTCCGAAAACATCGAAGCCGTCATCTTCACCGCCCAGCTTTAGGAATAACCCTCTCCTCCGCTTAGCCCCCGCGTCCTCGCGGGCCTGCCCACCGTGGGGCAGGCTTCCAGCCTGCCGTGTCTATAAATCATCCCGTAGGGCGCATAAGCGCAGCGAATGCACCATCGCTTTTCTTGTTCCCAAGCTCCGCTTGAGGGTGCCCTGAATTGATGAGGCATCAATACTCACCGCCATTTCCCGAAACACGGGCTCCCCTCGCCCCTGTACTCAGCAATAGTGCTCGGCACGGTTATTTCAGAAGAGAAATTTGCGGCTGAATGAAGTTTAGCGGGTGAGGAGCGAGATTGTACTGGGGCGGGAAGGATGAGATGTGCGCAGCATCCAGGGCCACGGCCGCCGGGACGCACTGCGGGTGGAAAAT
>JANNTN010000813.1:0-16792 GCA_031394445.1 Anatilimnocola sp. | reverse complement strand
CTTTTCCACCCGCTGGTAGTGTTTCCTGATATGCCAAATACACCGACTGCGTTGTCGTTTGTCCGGTGGAATGCTTTTATGAAGGCGAGCAGATGCTTTACATCCACCCGGATGAATGCATCGATTGCGAGGCTTGCGTGCCAGAGTGTCCTGTCGAGGCGATTTTCCACCAGGACAATGTGCCGGAAGATCAAAAAGCCTTCATCGAGCTGAACGCCGAAATGGCCACGCAGCTACCGGTGATTACGGAAAAGAAAGCGCCGCTGGCAGAGCAATAAGAAGAGCGAGTAGGAATTAGCCAATAGGCAGTAGGTAGGGGAATTGCTTACTTGGCGGCGTCTTTGGGCGGCTGGAGGCGCCAGGCGGTGAGCCAGGATTCGGCCGTGCGCTCGAAGCCGTAATCGGCGGCGAGGCGGCGCTGCATGTCTGGCAAATGTCCTGCGCCATAGAACACGGCGATCTTCTGTTTGCCTTCGGCAAGCTGCTTATCGAGAACGACGAAGCAGCGTTTGTTGCGCTCGGTGATGATCGTGGAGCCTTCCGGGCCGTCGAGAGCCGACATCGAGCCTTCTAGCGCCTGAAATTGCTGGGCCATAACCATTTTCAGCTTGTAAGCGCGATCTTTCGAGAAGAGCGCCAGCAATAGCTCGGTGTCGTTCATGCCGCTAGCACCGCTTGCGCTTTGAGCGATGCCCGTGCCCATCATTCGCAAAAACATCTGAAAGAAGCTTTCGCCGCGCTGTTCCATCGACTTGCTGAATTCTTCGGGGGACATATCGGCGTGCAGCAGGTTCTCCTTGGTGTAGTCGATGCAGGCGAGCTGGTGCGATAGCTCCAGCACGGTGCTCATGCCGTCCTGCATCATGCCGATGGGGTGGCTGCTTTTTTCTGTGCGGCCCTCTTTGGGAATGCGCGTGCCTTCCTTGGCTACCAACTCGTAGAGCACAACGTCGTACTTCTCAAATTGCTTGTTGAGGTCGTCGTAATACGAGCGGTCGCCGATGTGAACGGCACCGATCAGGTCGATCGTCACGCTGGGGCGGGTTTTTGAGGTGTAGGAGATGACAGCCGTTTCCATGGCCGCGGGGCGGTTGTCATTGTCGCGGCGGACGCGAATGAACTTCGGCTCTTCGGCTTTGCTAGCGGCGGCATCTGCGGCCGGGGCGAGTGCCGGCGGCTCGGCCCAGGCGGCGGGGATCAGGCCCAACCAGGTTGCCAAAGCGATTGCTAGCAATTGCCAGTGGCGAATAAATGCGGTCATGGGAGTTAAAGTTTGGGCGGAGTTTGGGCGAGCAGATGCGATTCCCAGCGCGCGGCGGGAAGCGGCGAAACGTCACCCAACTATACGTGGTGTAAGGGCTTGCGGCAATCAACGGCGGCGCTGGTCGCCCGAGGGTATTCGCCAGCAGCGGGCAAAGATTGAACCAAGGGCAGGTGACGGACCGATGACATAGGCGTCAGATTCGGAATTCTCGGAATGTCTTGCCTTTCCTACTCAACTTCCGCGATTCGCATACCCGATACAAACGTCAATGGCGGAATAGCGTTGTTTCCGCGGTCGAGCGTGATTGCGCATCGGGCACGTTAACCGGTGAAGCAGGGAAACTAACCATGTCGATGATCCGACCGATTGCCAGGCTGGCCACTGTGATTGTGGTTGTCGCATTGGCGGCAAGTGCCACGGCGCAGGGCCTGCCTACCAGTGCCGGCCAGGAGCCGTTTTTTAAGTTTCAGCCATTTCTCGACCCGGGATATTTCAATCCCGACTTTCAGTTCTTCTCGCCTGCCGAGGTTGATGACTTTGGCGGCGAAGAAAAGGCAAATATGGGCCTGTACGTTGCGTTCGATCGGACGTACGTGAACGTCAGCCGGCCCAGAGATGAGTTTTCGTTTGGCTCGGGGAACCAGGGAGATTTTACCTGGGGCAACCGCATGGAAGTCGGCTATATGCACGGCGATCCCAACGGCTGGCAGGCGGTGCTGTGGCACGTGAATGGGCCGAATGAGAATTTCGGGAAAGAACTCTACACCCAACGCATGCAGCCCCAGGATGGCTCGGTCACTCGCAATTTTCTGGTGCCTGGATCGGTCGATTCACTCAACAATCTCAAGATGTCTTCGTTCGAATTGAATAAGGTCTATCGGCTGAAGCCCTATCACAATGGCACCCTGGCCGAGCCGTTCGCGGGCTATCGCTACATGAATGTGCGCGACTTTTATCAACGGCAAGAGCTGGAGGAGTTTCCCGGCACCATAGGAATTCCGGTCTTCCCGTTGGCCGACGAATTTTTGCTAGTGGATTCACACAGCTCGATCTTTGAGAACCAAATGCACGGCGGTCAACTGGGTGCCCGCATTTTCCGGCAGCGTGGGCATTGGCTGCTTTCAGCCGACATTCGCTTCTTCGCGATGGCCAATTTCCAGTCGCTACGCGTGGTCGATTCGCAAAGCTTTTTGCCGAACCCGGATCTCGAATTGGTGGACGGCGTGAATGAGTCGAAAATCAGCCCGTTCGGCGACGGTGGCGAAGTGAATCGTCAGCTCAACTACTACCGCGCTACCCAGTTTGTGTGGGGTGGCGAGATTCGCGGCGAAGCGTCGTATGAATTGACTCGCGATGTCAATCTGCGCTTCGGATTTGTGTTCCTTGACTTGGGACAAGGACTTGGCCGCGGCGACCTGATGCGACTAAACAATCAGGCCGTACAGATGGCGGGCGTGACCTTCGGCTTTACCGTGAACCGGTAACCGAGGATAAAGAAAAACTCGAAGAACCAAGGACCGAAGAACCAAGATTGGTTCTTCGGTTCTTTTTTTGCTTTGGTTCTTAAACGCGGGTTCTTAGACCTTGGCTGTGTGCAGCTTGCGAATGTCTTCCAGCTCGACGCTGAGGCGGTGCCGCAACGGGCTCTCGGCACGAAGCTCGTCGAGCAGGGCTTCGGCTTTATCAAACGCCTCGGGTGACACATCCCTGCTTTTGAACAATTCGCGGAAGCTGCGCTGAACTTGAGATTCGGTGAGCAAGGGGGGCTCCTCGGAGGATGAACGATGTGGGTGAGGGCGGCATGAATTGCCACTGGCGACATTCTTTATTCTATTGCCATCGCCAGACGGTGCAAGAGCGATCAAACCGGCAGAATACGTGGTTTAGGCATTGACGCTGGCGAGCGGGGGACGTCAACCCTCCAGTAATTTTACGGCGCCGGCTTGTTCCCTCCTTCTCGCTCATGTCACCGAGAGGCTCACGCCTCTCGCTCGCCATTCACTTATACTTCGAGGGTGAGAGCCGCCGCGCGAGCAGGACCAGCACGGCGGCAGGGAAGTGCCCCAGGCCTGGTCCGCGAGAATTAGCATGCCCAACGTGTTACGCAATTTGCCGAGTGTTAGCGAATTGCTGGAAAGCCCGCCGCTCAAGTCGCTCATTGAGCGGCTGAACCCCAGCACGGTAGTCAGCGGCGTCCGTCATTTTTTGGATGACATGCAAGCCCAGGTGCGGACGGCGGCGGCCGGTGTGCAAATGCCTGCGCCGGCCGAATTGGCGATGCGGATTGCTGAGTGGCTGGGGGCGGATCGACGGCCCTCCGTTTTGCCGGTGATCAATGCTACGGGAAACATTTTGCATCCTCGCCTGGGAGGATCGCCCTTGGCGGACGAGGCTCTTTCGGAACTGGCCGCATTGACGCGCGGCTATGCCAGCTTCGAGTTCGACCTGGCCACGGGGAGCGAATCGGCATCTACGGCGGCTGTGGAACGGCTGCTGACGAAACTGACAGGTGCGGAAGCGGCGACGGTTGCGGGCAACCATTCCGGAGCCTTGCTCGTTGCTTTGGCGGCGCTAGCAGCGGGGCGCGAAGTGGTGGTGGCCCGTGGACAGGTGATGACGATCGATGGTGGGTATCGCTTGCCCGACCTGTTTGCCGCGAGCGGCGCGGTGCTGCGAGAAGCGGGCACTGCCAATATCGCGCAGCGCGATGATTATGCGACGGTGACGACCGAACAGACGGCCGGCTATCTGCGAATTCAATCGCCGACGTATGCCTTGGTGGGCACATCGGCCGCTACGAGCATGGTGGACATTGTGGCGCTGGCCCGCGGCCGCAACCTCACGACGATTGAATGCTTGGACGCGGCGTCGATCATCGATTTGACGGCTTATGGCATTGCAGGCGTGCCCGTGGTCGCGGAGAGCGTGAAGGCTGGCGTGGACCTGACAATTTTTCGCGGTGATGGCTTTGTGGGTGGCCCGCCCTGCGGCGTTATTGTCGGGCGTCGCGCTCTCGTCGAAAAAATCACTACGCATCCGCTGATGCGGGTGGTAAGAGCGGATAAGTTGGGGCTGGCCGCGCTCGGGGGGACGCTGCGATTGTACGAAGACTCGCAGGTCGCGGAGCGGGCCGTGCCTGTGTTGTCGTTGATCGCGACGCCGCTGGAGAATTTGCGGCAGCGAGCAGAGCGAATCGGACCACAAATTGCGGCGACGGGCGTGGCAGCGGTAGAAGTGATCGCCTGCCAGTCGTATGTGGCCGGCCATGAGGTTCCCGGGCAAGCGCTGGCCACGGTGGTATTGGCGTTGACGCCGAAGCAAGGCACGGCCGAGCAATTGGCCGCGGCGCTGCGTCTGGGCGCACCGGCAGTGGCGGCTCGGGTGAGCGATGGCCGTGTGCTCATGGATTTGCGGAGCGTGATGCCCCGCGAGGATATTTCGCTCGTGGCAGCGGTGGAGGCGCAGCAGCAGAAGGCTATGCCCGGGGATGCTCACGAATAACAGCCGGGTGGACGTGGATGGTGCGTGCGCTACAATGCTCGCGGGACAAGAATGCTGCGAGAGAAGCATGCTCTCGGGATAAGAATGCTCGCGAGGAGGAGAGGCTATGAAATTCATTGAGATGACGGGCAAGGCGCTCACGCGACTGGTATCGGAAGACGAATTGCATGTGGGAGACTTGGCCGCGAGCGGCATTCAAGACGACACGATCGTGCGGGTGAATCGCCAGGGTGATATTGAAGTGCGGCGGGTCGATCGCTGGGACGTGATCGGCGGGCTGCTGGGCAACTACGAACAACGGATCAAGCACGAGACGGGGCTGGATTGGGCGGAGTAATGCACGTTCGATTGCCCAAATCTTGCTTGACAAGAAGTGGCGGGGCAACAACGATTGACGTGAATTGCCTGGGGGCTCGTGACGCGGAGCGTGACGGCCCGAAGCAATAATCCCTGGCTTTCGTTCCACGAAAGCGACGTCCTGGCACGGAGCGTAGGACGCTATTTGATCCTGATAGGTGTTGGCTTGGCCCGAGCGCTAGGAATCTTGCTGCTGGGAAGCGTGCTGGGTGCAGCCGCGACCTGGGCGTTTCAATCAGAGATGCGCGGGGCCGCGCCGCGCGCCACGGAACAGGCCGAGGGCGGGACGGCTGCTCGCGAAGGGGTGGCAAAACGCTCGGTCTTTGCCTTGGGCACGCTGGAGCCGCGCGGGGGGCCGGTCTTGGTTACTAGCGCCCTGGTGGGAACGGCGATTCGCGAAGTGCTGGTTCGCGAAGGGCAAACCGTGCAGCGCGACGAGCCGCTCATCACGCTGGACACGACAGTTGCCGAAGAGGAGCTGCGAATTGCCCAATCGCAGCGAGCCCAGGCGTTGGAACGCCAGGAAACGGAAATTACCCTGGCGACACAGCGGGTGGAGGCGGCCGATTTGACGCTCGATCAAGCGCGCAAGGCCCGCAGCCTGGAGTTGGACGCGCAGCACAAGCAACTTGATCTCGCCAAGACCAAAACCGAGCAAACGCAGGCCGATTTCAACCGCCTGGAAAGGCTGCGTGGCGGCGCGAACCCGCTTGTGTCTCCGCAACAGATCGAGCAGCAGCGGATGCTGGTTAAGCTGGCCACGGCCGAGCAAGCGGCTGCCAACGTCGCGCTGGAGCGGCTGGAGCAATCGCTGAGCTTCAACGAGCAAAAAGCGGAAGCGGAGAAGCGGGCCGCTGAAGACACGCTGGCCATCGCCAAAAAAGGGACGCCCATCGCCACGCTCGATCGGCAAATCAAGCTGGCCGAGTACAAACTGGGCCAAACCAAGGTCACCGCCCCTTCGGCTGGCACGGTGATCAGCATTTTGGGTCATCCGGGCGAATTGGTATCCACTCAGCCTTTGCTGCAGATCGCGAACTTGAGCTTGCTGGAGTGCCAGGCCGAGGTGGATGTGGCCGATTTGACTCTGCTTAAAGAGAAGCATGAGGCGTTCATCACCTGCCGGGCGTTTCGCGGCACGAAGATCAAGGCGTCGATCGTAAGGATTCGCAACGTGGCCGGCGCGGCGACGCTACGGCCCGTCGATCCGCGCAAGGCTGTCGACCGCACGGTAGCAACGGTGATTCTCAGCCTCGACGCGAGTGAAGCCACTAAACTCTTGGGCGGCGAGGTTCAAGACGCTCGGACGGCGCTGATGGGGTTGCAGGTGGATGTGGAGATTCCGCTGTGAGGATTCCGTTGGCGTGGCACAACTTGTGGCATCAGCCAGTGCGCAGCGGCGTGGCAATCGTGGGGGTGACATTCGCCGCGGTGCTGATGTTCATGCAGTTGGGCTTTTTGGAGGCGGTGAAGGCCAGCGCGACGGTCATTTACGATGTCCTCGATTTCGACATCTGCCTCCGTTCGCGCGATTACGCCCGCTTTAGCGATGCCCGCAGCTTTGATCGCGGCCGATTGAGCGAAGCCCAGGCGGTGCCGAGCGTGGCGTCGAGCGTACCATTGTGGGTCGCGGTGCTATCGTGGCGCAATCCCAAATCGGGCGAGCCGCGAGCCATTTTGACGCTGGGCGTGCCGCAGCGCGAGACCGCGTTTCAGGATCGCCAGCTTCAACAATTGGTCGATCGCACGCTTGAGCAGCCGCAGTCGATGCTGGTCGATACGATGACGCGGCGCGAGTTTGGCCCGACCAACGGCTATAGCTTTGGGCCGGACGATCTGGGGCGGCGAGTGGAAATCAACGATAAAGAGCTGGAAGTCGCGGGGTTGTATCGCTGCGGCAGCGGACTCAACGCGGGTGGCGCGGTGATTGTCGGGCACCGCGATTTTCTTCGCGTGCATCCGCATTTTGCTCCGGGGCAAGTCAGCTTGGGGCTGGTGCAATGCACGGCTCAGGCGGACGTGAACGCCGTGGCCCAGGAGCTGCGTAGGGTGTTGCCCGAAGATGTGGAAGTGTTGACGCGCAGCGAAGTGTTAGAAACGGAAATTCGCCATTGGGTTTGGCAAACCAACTATGGCTTGATCTTTCAATCGGGAGTATTGGTCGCCGTCGTTGTGGGCACCGCCATCGTGTATCAGGTGCTGGCGAGCGAAGTCACCAGCCGTATGCCCGAGTTTGCGACGCTTAAAGCGATGGGATATACCAACGGCTACCTCGTGCGGATCATGGTCGAGCAGTCGTTGCTGTTGGCGGTGGTGGCGTTTCTGTGCGGGTGGGCCATCTCCGCAATCTTGTATCAAATCACAGCGGTGGGAGCACAAATTCCCATCCGCATGACCTGGCCCAATTTGCTGCTCGTGCTGGTGCTGACGGCGGCGTTGTGTGTTGTTTCGGGCGTTGCGGCGATTCGCAAAGCCTATTTGGCCGACCCCGCGGAGTTGTTTTAACGCGGCACCAAGCAGCCGCCTCGTGCCCCATGCGATTTCGCACTCCCCTGGCTTGGAAAAACCTGACGCACGATGTGCGCAGGTTGCTCGTCGCCGTTTCGGGGGTCTCGTTCGCTGTCATCTTGATCTTTATGGAGCTGGGGTTTCTCAACGCCTTGCTGGAGAGCACTGTGCAGGTGCTGCGGCGATTGAAAGGCGAGATCGTGCTGGTTAGCCGGGCCCAGTATGCACTCATCGCCGCCGAGCGCTTTGACATTCGCCGCCTGTACGATGCCCGCGAAGTGCCGGGAGTTGCCAGCGTCGCGCCCCTGTATGTCGAAAGCACCGCGGCGCTGCTTCGCACTGGCAATCAGCGCGGTTATCCCATTCGCGTCATCGCGGTTCGCGAGGGGGACGATGTTCTCGACATTCCGCAGTTGGCAGAATTTCGTAATGAGCTAAACGGCGACTCGACCGCGCTGGTCGATATCACCAGCCGTCGCAAGTTTGGCTTTCCGCGCGGTGCCGAGCTACTGGAGAATTACCGCGGCGAGCTAAACGGACGGCAAACGCGACTCGTGGGGCAATTTCGCTTGGGAGTTGATTTCGCTTCCGACGGCAACCTGCTCATGACGGCACCCAACTTTGCCAAGTTCTTCACATTTCGGGCCGGTGGGGGCGATCCGCTCAAGCTGGTTGATCTGGGCGTGGTGCGATTGGAGCCTGATGCAAAAGTCAAGGAAGTATTGAAGAATCTCCGCCGCTCGCTACCGCCGGATATCGAAGCGCTGCCGAAAGAACGGCTGATCCAACGGGAGATGACATTTTGGCGGAAGAACGCTCCGCTGGGCTACATCTTCATGGTCGGGGCGACAATGGGTTTTGTCGTGGGAATCGTGATTTGCTATCAAATAGTGTATGCCGACATCGCCGACCACATGCGGGAGTTCGCAACATTGAAAGCGATGGGTTACGGCGGAACCTACTTCCTCGGCCTGGTGCTGGAGCAGTGCTTGTACTTGTCGGTGCTGGGGTTTGTGCCTGGCTGGATTATCAGTTGGATCAGTTATCGCGTCTTGGCCGAAGTGACGGGGCTGACGATGAGCTTGAGTCCGCTGCTCGCGCTGGCGGTGCTGCTGATCACGGCTTTGATGTGTACGATCTCAGGGACGCTGGCCGTCAGCAAGTTACTGGCGGCGGACCCGGCGGAGCTGTTCTAAAGGCAACTGCCTTCGCGATACTACCGATATGAAAGCCACTGCCACGGAATTCGCGTCGTCGGTCGATATGCGGGCGACCAAGACCTACGCCCTGCAAGGCGATCAACCCAAGCGGGTTGTGCGCATTCGCGGCCTGAACCATTTCTTCGGCGACGGCGATATCAAAAAACAGGTGCTCTTCGAAAACCACTTCGACGCCTACGAAGGACAAATCGTCATCATGACGGGGCCTTCCGGCTCGGGAAAAACCACGCTGCTGACCCTGCTGGGCACGCTCCGCACCGTGCAGGAGGGGAGCATCCAAGTGCTTTCGCGCGAGCTGCGCGGCGCTAGCGGCGCGGAGCTGATCGCCGCCCGCCGCGACATCGGCTTCATCTTTCAGGCCCACAACCTGTTCAACTCGCTCACCGCGATGCAAAACGTCTGCATGGCGATGGAGCTGTTTAATTTTACGAAGAGTGAAATGCAGGATCGGGCCGCCGAATTGCTAACACGACTGGGCCTGGGATCGCGGCTGCACTACAAGCCCGAGCGCTTGAGCGGCGGTCAAAAGCAGCGGGTGGCGATTGCCCGCGGTCTAGCGCATGGGCCAAAAATCGTGCTGGCGGATGAGCCGACGGCGGCGCTCGATGAACATTCGGGCCGCGAGGTCGTGTCGCTGTTGCGGGAACTGGCAACCAAGAAAAAAATGACGATCGTGCTGGTGACGCACGACAACCGAATTCTCGACGTGGCCGACCGCATCGTGAACATGGTCGATGGGCGCATCAAGTCCGACGTGCTGGTGCAGGAAGCCAACCTGATTGTCGAGTTCTTGAAGCGTGTCGATGCGTTCGATCAGCTTTCCGTGGGCACGCTGGCGGCGATTGCCGACAAGATGTGGACGCAGCAGCACAACGCCGGTGCCACCGTCATCCGCCAGGGAGAGCTAAGCAAGCAGTTTTTCGTCATTCGCCAAGGTGAGGTCGATATCATCCGCGAGGATGACGGCCAATCCAAAGTGGTGAACACGCTGGGCGAAGGTGACTGCTTCGGCGAAGAGGCCTTATTGACCGGCAACCCGCGCAACGCCACCGTTCGCACCAAAAAACCAACGCTACTCTACGTGCTGGGCGAAAACGATTTCCGCGACGCCGTTCATTCCAGCGAATCGCTCCGCCAAGAGCTGAATAAAGCGCTCTTCGAACGGCAGTAACCGTCTCGCGAATCAATAGCAGCAATTGAAGACACTGAGCGCGTCGGTATAGCCGCACTCCACGGCCAACTCGCCTTGGGCCTCGCGCAGTTTCACACCGGCGACTTTCCACTCGATCACGTCGTGAAACAGATCCTGCTCGGCTGCTAAGAGGGCGAGCTTAGCCCGACGGATTTCAAACGAGGGTACCGGCGAGGCCTCGGCTTTGCGATTGAGATTGTCCACATGCAGCTTTAATGCCTCCGTCCGCTGCTGAGACAACGCAAGCTGATTCAGCCGGGCTTCAATCGTCGCAATCGCTTGAGCCACCTCGTGCCGGGTCGATCGTTCTCGGTCTGCTGCCGCCCCGTAAAGTTGCTCGGAGCGGAGCGCAGCTTCTTCTTCCGCCGCGCGAAAGTGAACCAGCGAAAGTATGCCACAGCCGCCGGAAGCTCCTAGGCCAGCCGCGGACGTGCCCAGCAGCGCCCGCGCGGCGTTCCCGCTGTCGCGGCCGTCGCCATTGGCCGCTACGCGCAGGGCCGCCAAATCGGCCCGCTGCACCACCGCCAAAGCTTGACTTTCCTCTGCGGGGGGCAGCGCGGGATTGACTTGCAAGTTTACATCCGGCCAATATCGCGTGGCTGGCGGCAACGTCTGGCCCAGCAACATGGCCAGTTGCTCGTTGAGCAGATCGATTGTCAGCTCCAGCTCTCCCAACTTGTGCTCGACCTCAAAATGCTGCGCCTCGGTCTGCGGACCAGACAGCGGCAACTCCATGCCGGCAATTTGCAGTCGCTTCAGGTCATCCAGCGTCTGCTTGATTTCCGTTAACTGCTGGCGGAGACTATCCGCCGCATGCTCGGCCCCGGCAATTCGCAGCAACAATTGCACCGCTGCCGAGGCATTGCGATTGCGCTCGTGAATAGCTTGCAGTCGCAGCGCCGTCGCCGTAGTTCCGCCAGCCGCCGCGTGATGAACGCCACTTGGCTGAGCCTCAAGCGCGTCGGCTTCAAGTTCGAGCAGTCTGGCGTTTGGCGCGTTCATCGCCGCCAGGCATTGCGCATCCCGCTCCGTTAGGTTGCAATATGCTCGCGCGGCCGGTGAGATAGAGCGATTGCCTAACAGCGACAGATCGGCGACCAGCGGCTGTCGCTCCACGCGTTCGCATTCGAGCGCGACGGTGTACGGCGGATAGCACGGCTGACAGCACTTTCTGTCCTTTGCGCAGCCGGCTGCCAGCATTCCTAGCAGTAGCACGATGGTAATGTGCCAGCAAGCGCGCATTGACAGCCCCACGATGACGCAAGTCGATCAAAGAAGTCATCGACCAGCCAAGGCAGTCGTGTTCACGGAGCAGGGCGGGCCACCGTCGTCATTTGCGGTATATCGTTGACAGCGAAGTTCGCCATTCCGCCCAGTTTGCTGCGCTTGTTCGTAGCGAGTGAGCAAACGAAAGTGAGTCGATCGCGGCTGAATGGACTGTCGTGGCTGAATGGACAAGTTGGGTAGAAGTTGAGAGTTGAAAGCGTGGTCCGCCGCGATTTCTTTTCTTGATGTTTTTGGCGTAAGTCGCTGCGAGTCAACGGGTTGTGATGTGAGGGGCTGCGCTCATGTTGAGGGTTGAGGGTTTTGTTTAGGCAGGTCGTGAGTGGCATTTTTGTGGCTCGTTATTGGTGTGAGTGAAAAGACGGGCCGGGGGCCGACGGTGCGCGATGGCCCCCAGAAGTAGATTGCAATTTGGGTCAAAAACCGGGCGAGAATTTGGAAGATTTTTTGGAGGTGCTGGCGAGGGCGGGCGAGGGGCAAGTAAATGATAGCTACGCCTGGAATTCGTGGCGGGGGATCGCCAGAATAGGGCACCACTCAACCAGGTTAAAAATCGGCTTCAATAACCCTCGAATTCCCCCCTGCACGGCCATCCTCGCCGATGAACGCCAGCCCACGCTGTACCCGCCCGGAAATCATTCTCGCTGCGAGAAATGCGGGCTAGTTAGACTGCCTACTTATGAACATCCCTGCGCAGCCGAATCGCCAACCAGTTGGCTTACCGCTGGGCGACTGGAAGCCGCCGGGGTTGCCGCCGCGTGAGTCGATGGAGGGCCGTTGGTGCCGGTTGGAACCGCTCGATGCTGACCGCCATGGGGAAGCGCTCTTTGCGGCGATGGCGGCTGATACGGACGGAAGTGGCTGGACCTATCTGGCGTATGGCCCGTTCGGTTCGAGTGCCGACTATCGCGAGTGGATGAATGCCACCTGTTTGCGCGATGATCCGATGTTTTTTGCGATCTGCCGAAAGTCTGACGGAAAGTCGGTGGGTGTCGCGAGCTATTTGAGGATTGCTCCGGCAGGTGGTTCCATTGAGGTGGGCCATATCCTTTATGCTCCGACCTTGCAGCGAAGCCCGGCCGCGACGGAAGCGATGTATTTGATGATGAAGCGGGCCTTTGAACTCGGCTATCGGCGGTACGAATGGAAATGCGATGCGCTGAACGCGGGGTCGCGGGCGGCGGCGCAGAGACTCGGCCTTTCGTATGAGGGCATTTTTCGCCAAGCGACCGTATATAAGGGCCGCAACCGCGATACGGCCTGGTACGCTGCTATCGACGCCGAATGGCCTCGATTGCGAACCGCTTTTGAGACTTGGCTGGACCCTGGCAACTTCGATGCCGACGGCAAACAACGCACGCGGCTATCGGACTTGATGCAACCGATCCTCGTGCAACGCGGCTGAGCGAATCCGCCACTCTGCGCAAAGAAAAAGGCAGGCGAAACTCGCCTGCCTGGGAGGAAATTATGTTGGAGTGTTAGCCGTAGTAAATCCCTCGCTGACGCGTCGGGTTAGTGTGGTTAGGCAAACAGCTTGGTGACGGGTTCCGCTTTCACCAGCTCACGGGGTTGGTTGAGGTGGTTATAGACGATGGTGCTGGGGTTGATGCCGACGGCGTGGTAGATGGTGGCGACGACGTCGATGGGGTGGGTCGGATTTTCCAGTGGGGCGGAGCCGGTGGCGTCGGACTTGCCGTGGACGTAGCCGCGTTTGATGCCGGCACCGGCGAGGACGGCGGTGTAGCAATAAGGCCAGTGGTCGCGGCCGTCGTCGCTGTTGCCGTTGCCGCTGGTGCTGACGCCGCGCTGCGGGCTGCGGCCGAATTCGCCGAGGGCGACGACGAGCGTTTCGTCGAGGAGGCCGCGTTCGTCAAGATCCGCGATGAGGGTGGAGAGGCCGCTATCGAGCATGGGGGCGGCTTGGTTTTTCATGCGGCCGGAGAGGCCGACGTGGACATCCCAGGAGTGGTTGTCGCTGTTGGCTACTTTCGGCCAGATGACTTCGACCACGCGGGTGCCGGCTTCGACCAGGCGGCGGGCGAGGAGGCAGCTTTGGCCGAACGTATTGCGGCCGTAGCGATCGCGGACTTTGTCGGATTCAAGGTTGAGCGAGAACGCTTCGCGAGCCTTGCCGGATGTGATGAGGCTGAGGGCCGAGTCGTAGTATTTGTCGAGGTCGTACTTGGCGACGGCCTTGTCGATCTCGGGCATGCCTTGATTGATCATGTCGCGGAGGCGGGCGCGGCGGTCGAGCCGCGTTTCGCTCACTTCGGGCCGCAGCGTCAGGTCATCGACCTTGATGCGGTCGAGCTTGTTCATGTCCATGTCGTCACCGGCAGGGAACAAGTAGTAAGGGTCGTACGCGCGGCCGAGGAAACCGGCGGTGCCTGACTTGTTGACGACGTTGCTCTCTTGCAGCGGCCGTGGCAGCATGACGAACGGCAGCATCGGCGTCGTTGGCGGCTTCAGGCGGATGATGTTGCTGCCCAAGTTCGGAAAATCTTTCGGCGTCGGCGGCTCAAGCTGGCCGGAGGGGCTAACTTTGTCAGCCGTGTAGCCGGTGTGAAACTGATAAATGGCCGCGGTGTGATTGAACAGTCCGACAGGCGTGTAGCTCATCGAGCGGATGAACGTGAGCTTGTCGGTGACTTGATTGATCTTGGGGAGCAGCTCCGTCACGTCCATGCCGGCGGTCTTGGCCGGGATGCGTTTGAAAACGCTGCGGACGTTGTCGGGCACGTCGTCTTTGGGGTCCCACAGGTCGAGGTGGCTGGGTCCGCCTTGCAGATAAACCAGGATGACGCTTTTCGCGCGGCCCCAGCCGGGAGCTTTGCTCTCGATGACAGGCGTTGCCGCCTGGGCTGACTGCATCTTGAGCATGCTGCCGAGCGTCATGCCGAGGAGGCCGGAGCCGCCTACGCGGAGGATGTCGCGGCGGGTGACGCCGAGGTGGGAGTCGCAGACATCTTTGCCGGCTTGGCCAGGGATGCAGAGCATCGACATGGCGGGATCCTTTGGGGTGGGGAGTTTTGTAGCTGGGGAGGAGGCGATAGCGACCGTGTTATGCTTCGCAAAACACAGCCACCCAAGAGCACAAGCAGGTGGGGACTGGGCGTAATTTACCCAGTTTTCTAACACATCGTACTATACCGCCCGCGGCGCGGCGGTGTCAATTATTTGCGGACCGCTAGCGGCGAATATCGGCAATGTGCGGGGTTTGGCTGTAGGAAAACTGCTGGCGGCCCAAGCCCTTGCGGAGCAAGGGGCCTACTTTGGCTTGCGTTGGGAGAGGCGGTTTGGTACAGCCACGCGGTTTATCTCAGGTGGGGCAGACATCCTGTCTGCCAGGGATATCGCACGGCAGGCAAGATGCCTGCCTCACGGAGTTGTCATGACGCGACGATTTTGGTTCTCGTGCCTGGCGTGGTCGGTGGGCTGGCTGGCGTGGACGGGAATTCGTCCGTTCGCGCGGGCCGATGAGCAGCAGGCGACGCTGAATGAGATGCTGCGGTCGGTTTTGAAGTGCCGACGGCCGCAAGAGTTTGCCTATGTAAATATGGTGACTGCGAAGGTCGATGCGGGGGAACTGCCGCCGGCGCTCGTGCTGAGCATGATGAAGTGGGCTCGCGAGAGGTCGCGCAGCGAGATGGAAGCCGGCCGCCGCAAGACGGATATTCCGTTTCCGTATTTTCAGGAAGGGCTGCGGTTAAGGGCGGCGCAGATTGGCGTTTCGCTGCCGGGGTTTACGGGGTGAGAAGTTTTTGGTTGGAGTTAACTGGATTGGTTATTTGCGTCGCAGGTGTTTAACACAGAGTCACAGAGGCGCGGAGACACAGAGAGAAGGCGGAATATTGAAGGGTGATTCTCGCTAATACGATGAATGTTCGAAATAGACGCGATTTGTGTCACGATCGAAGATGATTTTTGTGGTGTTGTCAGGGGTGTCTGGTCTCGCCCAACAATAGCAGTAACCGCGATTGATCCGCTTACTACTCCAAGGGTCATTCCACGGATCGAATTCTCGTACCGGGAGCACCTCGGAGTCTGTCTGCCCGACGGCGCCTCCATCTACCGCAATAAAATACTCATCTGGCGCAAGATTGAAGGGAACTGCTTTCCAGTTTTTTGTATTCATCCAATTCAAGAAGTCCGTTTCTGACATCTGAAAATCTGCCAACAAAAGTCACACCGTGCGAAGAGATGCGGTAGCAGAAATCGCTGGTAGTATTGGCTGGCAAGCCGTAGTGAGAAAGCCTGCGTTCCCCTTCGCGCGGGTCCATGTCGATCAGAGTTGTGGTGGTTGCCTTCGCAATCAGAACGACGGCCGGTCCAAATGCTACCGTTGCGACCACGAGCCCAAGAATAGCGGCAATCTCAGTGGCTCGTCGCAACTTGAGCTTGCGGCCAATCCAATATGCAAGCAGTCCTACAGCCCAGCCAACCAAGGCGACAAACATCGGGGTTGCTATGAGAACGCTGCTCATTCGGACAACTCGCAGAGATATGCTGAAGCATAACCTACGAGCGGCCTTGGTAGCGCTTTAGGCCGGCCAGAGGCCCGCCCCACGATTTGATTACCAGACGGAGACGCCCCAGCTCGATCGGCCGCGGTGTCCTTGGCGGTAGTAGAAGCCGACGGGGGGCGGGGGCGGCGGACCATAGACGGGATAGTAGGGGGCGACCATCATCGGTGCGGGTGCGACGGCGTAGGTCGAGGGGTACATGGCGAGCGGCTGGTTGGATTGAGCTGTGTTGAATTGGGCAGTGCGCGGCGGCGTTTGCTGCATGGTGTTAATGACGGCGTCGCGGACGCCCACGTTGCGCAGGCCGATGAGGTCATTGACGGCGAGCGGCTGAGCCATCCCATTGGCCCGAATGTGCGTGACGATCACTTCGTCGGAGAGTCCGGCTTGCGTCATGGCGATCACGTCTTGTGGCGTCACCGCACCTTGCATCTGCCGCCCCATGCGGGCTTCGACTTCGGCTTTCGAGCGGGCCAGATCGGCATCGATGCTATCGCCAACGGCGGCACCCGTGAGTACGCCGACCGCAGTGCCAATCGCCGCCCCCGCGCCGGCGTTACCGGCGGCGTCGCCAACCAACGCACCCACGCCAGCACCCGTCAGGCCGCCGAAGAGAGCGCCGCGATCGGCATAATGGGGGGATGTGCAGCCGGGGAGGCTACTGAGCGAGGTGGCGAGCAGCAACAGCGTCGCAGGAGTGAAAGGGCGGGGCATGGCTGGGTCCGACGGGGCGGATACGAGGTTATGCGGGGCGAGAATCGTCGCCAGACGAGCGAAGCGGGTCAAGAGCGAACAGCGAGCATTCGGTGAGATCGATGGATTCTTGCGGAAAATCGTGATAGCACAGGGTACTTGGTACTGAGTACTCGGTACTGGTCGTGGTGGGCCGGCAACACGTTAAACTGGCCACCAAGGTGATTTGATGACTAGCACGAACGACAAC
>JANNTN010000734.1:0-2712 GCA_031394445.1 Anatilimnocola sp. | reverse complement strand
GGACCGATGCGGGGTTTCTCGGTCGTCGCTACGATCCGTGGTTTTTGGACTGCGATCCGTCGGAAGAGAACTTTGCGGGTCCCGTGGGCGAAACGCCGGCGATCGCTCCGCTGCAACTCGATGCCAGACAGTCGCTGCTCGCACAGCTCAATGGTCACGCCGATCGCCTGGAACGCAGCACGGCTGTGGCCAGCTTGGACCTTTATCGGCAGCAGGCCATCGAACTCATTGCCGGCGGTCGAGCCCGACAAGCGTTTGACTTGAAGCAAGAGCCGGAGGCTATCCGCGACCGCTATGGCCGGACCAAGTACGGTCAAAGCGTGTTGCTGGCCCGGCGCCTGGTCGAAGCGGGAGTGTCGCTGGTGCATGTCAACTGGGTTTCGGCCGATAAGGACAAACCGAACGGTGGCGGGTGGGATACCCACGAAAAGCACAGCGAGAGCCTGAAGGGCTGGTTGCTGCCTGTCATGGACCAGGTCTATTCGGCGTTGATTCAGGACCTATCGGAGCGGGGGTTGCTCGACGAGACGCTGGTCTGTTGGGTTGCGGAGTTCGGACATACTCCCAAGATCAACGCTCGCGCCGGGCGCGATCATTGGGGACGAGTCTTCTCGATCGCGCTGGCCGGCGGCGGAATTCGAGGTGGCGTCGTTTTTGGCGAGAGCGACAAACATGCGGGCGAACCGTTGACCAATGCCGTGCGACCGGCCGATTACCTGGCCACGGTCTTTCATTGCCTGGGCTTTGAGGCCGATCGGATGGTTCACGATCTCGAAGGGCGTCCCCTGCCCATTAGTCGTGGTCAAGTGATTCATGAAGTGTTGCGATAACCGACTGGGAGTGAAGGCGAGAAAATTATTTTGTTGCCGTCAGCTATAACGCATTACCGATTTAGCCCTATGCCGTTTTCTGGTAACCAATTGCGACAACCGTTGCTGCTCCGAGGGTTGCTCCTCCTGCTGGTGGTCCTATGCGGCCTGACAGCAGCATCTGTTCCAGCGGTCGCCGCCGATCGCGCCGTGAGTTTCGTCAACGATGTCATGCCGGTTTTCACGAAGGCGGGCTGCAATGTGGGCGTCTGCCATGCGAAGGCCGGGGGCGGACAGCGGGGGTTTCAGCTTTCGCTGCTCGGATTTGAGCCGCTGGAGGACTTTGAACACGTTGTGAACGAGGGGCGCGGCCGGCGACTCTTCTTGGGAGCACCTGACCGCAGCTTGTTGCTTCTGAAAGCTGCGGGACAGGTGCCGCACGGCGGTGGTGTCCGTTTGGATCCGTCGTCGGAAGGCTACGCCTTGTTGCGCGAATGGATTCGTCAGGGGGCACCGCTCGACAACAGTTCAGCCTCGCGGCTGGTGTCATTCGAGGTTGAGCCAAATCGCGGTGCCATCCAGCGCGGCACCGAGCAACAGCTGAAGGCGGTCGCGAAATATTCGGACGGCAGCGTTCGGGACGTCACCGGCCTGGCGCTGTACGAGTCGAACGATACGGCGATGGCCGAAGTCAATGAGCGCGGACTGGTGAAGATTGGAGACATCGCTGGCAATGTCGCGGTGATGGTCCGGTATCAAGGGAAGGTGGCGGTTTATAGCGCGGCCGTACCGCTCGGAGCGCCGGTCGATCATCTCCCCTCTCCCAAAAACTTTATTGATGAGCACGTCTTTGCCAATCTCAAGGCACTCGGCATCCCGCCGTCACCGGTCTGCGACGATGCGACGTTTCTTCGCCGTGTGAGCTTGGATATCGCGGGGCGACTGCCGACCGAGGAAGAGACCGCCGCTTTCCTGGCCAGCCCAGAAGAAGGCAAACGGGACCAGGTGATTGACGAGCTGCTGCGCAGTCCTAATTACGCGGACTTTTTTGCCAATAAATGGACGGCGCTGTTGAAGAATCGCCGGGATGACGCCAGCGACATCGTTTCCAATTTTGCGTTTCATGCATGGGTGCGCGACAGCCTGCTCGCCAACAAACCTTACGATCAATTCGTTCGCGAGCTGTTGGCGGCCACGGGAACGGTGATCGGCAATCCGCCCGTCGCTTGGTATAAGCGGGTCAAAGAGCCCAAGCAGCAGATCGAAGATGTGGCGCAGCTCTTCTTGGGCGTCCGCATGCAATGTGCTCAGTGTCACCATCACCCCTTTGAACGCTGGAGCCAGGACGATTATTACGCGCTGGCGGCGTTCTTTAGCCAGGTTGGAAGAAAGCCATCGGCGACGCGGGGCGAAGATTTGATCTTCCACAAGCGAGGGATCGCGGTGGCCGCGAACATGAAAACGGGCGTCTCGGTCAAGCCCGGCGCGCTCGGCGACGCGGTTCCGGAGATCGCCCCCGATGAAGACCCACGACTCAAGCTGGCCGATTGGATGAGCGAGAACGATAACCCGTTCTTTGCGAAGTCGCTCGTCAATCGTTATTGGAAGCACTTCTTCGTCCGCGGGCTGATCGAGCCGGAAGATGACATCCGCGACACGAACCCGCCCACGAATCCCGCCTTGCTGGAAGCCCTCGAAAAGCACTTTGTCGCCAGCGGATTTGATCTCAAGGAACTCGTGCGCGTCATCACGCAATCGCGAGCGTATCAGTTGAGTGAAGTGCCGAACGAGCATAATCTCGTCGATCGGCAGAATTTCTCGCGCTACTACCCGCGGCGGCTGCAGGCCGAAGTGCTGCTGGACGCGATCGATTACCTGGCAGGAACTCAGACGGATTTCGCGA
>JANNTN010000720.1:0-6601 GCA_031394445.1 Anatilimnocola sp. | reverse complement strand
AAGCCGAGGAGGCCGCCGAACATGGAAAGCAGTACCGCTTCGACCAGGAATTGGAAGAGAATGTCGTGGCCGCGGGCACCGACGGCCATGCGGATACCGATTTCGCGGGTGCGTTCGGTGACGCTGACGAGCATGATGTTCATGATGCCGACGCCGCCGACGATGAGCGAGATGCCAGCAATGCTGGAGATCATCATGGTGAGCGTGCCGACGACGATGTTGAAGACATTGGCGATTTCCGCGACGTTGCGGACGACGAAATCGTTGGGTTCGCCGACGTGAATATGGTGCCGCTCGGCGAGGAGCTGGGTGATTTCGTGCTGGGCGTCGGGGAGGACCGTGAGGGAGCGGGCGGAGCAGAGGACGGCGTTGACATTGTCGAACTCGGAGCCTTGCAGGCGCTTGCGAACGGAAGTGTAGGGCATGAGAAGGATGTCGTCTTGATCCTCGCCGACCATATTGGCCCCTTTGGCGGTGAGGACGCCAATGACGCGGAAGGGGATGTTTTTTACGCGGATCGTTTGGTTGATCGGGTCGCTGGTTTGAAAAAGCTTGGCGACGAGGGTGTGGCCGATGACGCAAACCTTGGCGGCAGAGGTGATATCGCGTTCGCTGAAGAAGGCCCCGGCGGCCAGAGTCCAATTGCCAACCAGCGGGTAGTCGGGCCCGACGCCGAAGACGTCGCGGGGGCTGTAATTGGTGTTGCCGTAAATGATGTGGGCTTGGGCACCGACGAGCGGAGTGCTGGCGACGATGGAGGGGCATTCGCGGCCGATGGCATAGGAATCGGCCGCGGTGAGTGTGCGGACGAGGCCGGAACGGACACCGTCACGGTTTTGATTGCCGGGAAAAACGACGATGACCGTGGTGCCGATCGATTCAAACTGACCTTGGACGAGGCTGCTGGCACTTTGGCCGATGGAAACCATCGCGGTAACGGCGGCGATGCCGATCACCACGCCCAGGACCGTTAGGCCGGCGCGGAGCTTGTTCTTGGCCAGGGCGCGGAGAGCGATGCGCAGGGTGAGGAGGAAGCCCATGAAATCAGTCTATAGGGGCGCGCGGGTTCTGACGAGATGATCGTTGGTCGGTTCGGTTGGCGAAATGGCCGTTTTGAAGGTGGGGAGCCGTACTTTTTAACACAGAGACGCGGGGGCACGGAGGCACAGAGAGATGCCGGGAATTTGGGGCAAATTATTACTCAAGGCGAATTTGCTCTGTGGCTTTGTGTCTCTGTAAATCTGTGTTAAATGCAGTGCATTGCGGCAGAGTGACATTAAACAAACTGAGTGACGGGCGGTTTATAGCGTGAAGCCGAAGTTGAGGTAGTTGAGGACGAAGGGGCCGAGGATGACGATGACGGTGGCGGCCATGACGAGAACGGCGGGGAGGAGCATTTGCACGCCGGCTTCGGCGGCGATGGCCTCGGCCCGCTGCGAGCGCTTCACGCGGAGGACGTCGGCTTGCATGCGGAAGACCTGGGCGAGAGGCGTGCCGAGGTTTTCGCCCTGAATGATGGAGCCGATGACGCCGCCGACTTCGCCGTCTTGGAGGCGCTCCCGCATGGCCAGGAGTGATTCGGTGCGGGTGCGGCCGAGGCGGATGTCGCCCAGGACGCGGCCGAACTCTTGGGAGACGGGTTGGCCGCGAAACTCATGCACGGCTTCTTCCAGGGCCTGTAGCAGCGATGAGCCGGCTTCCATCAGTAGCGTCAGCATGTCGAGAAAGAAGGGGAGGCGGCGTTTGAGGCGGGTGAGTCGGGTGCGGGCGCGCGTGGCCAGGTTTCTACGGAGCAAATAGGCGGTGAGGCCGGAAAATACGATTGCCATGACGGTGCCGGGCGGCCCCATGATCGCCACGCCACCCATGAAGTAGGCGGGAATGAGGGCGATGGCGATGAGCTCGCAGCGAGCGAGGTACTCTTCGGCGAGCCAAAAGCGGGGGAGGCCGGCTGCCTGAAGTTCGCGGTTGATTTCGGGCAAGGAGCCGCGGAACAGGTTGCGGTTGAGGCGGGAGAGGGGGACGAAGAGCGGATAAAGAGTTCGGTAGAGACCGTCGAGCCGTTTTAACTCGGCGATGCGGACGCGGTCGTAACGCCACTCGTCGTACTCGGCATCAGCCTCGGTCATGGCGCGCACGAACCACCAGGCGAGGAGAGCCAAGGCAGTGCCGAGGAGGAGGCTTCCGATTAGTTCCATGGGATCGTTTGTGTTTTTGTTTTTAAATGTCGGGACTGAGGATGACCCTCGCCCACAAATAGGCGGTCAGGTTAAGGATGAGGGCGACGCAGAGCATGATCTGGCCGTAAAAGGTGTTGAAGAGGGCGGTGGTGTTGACGGGGTCGATGAAGTAATAGACGACGAGGATGACAGCGGGGGCGATGCCCATATAGACGGCCGATTTGCGGGCTTGGGCCGTTTCGCTTTGGACTTTGCGTTCGAGGCGTTGCATTTCCAGCACGGAATGGGCGATGCGCTCGACGGTTTCGTTGAGCTTGCCGCCGCTCTTACGGCTGGCGAGCAGCGAGGCGGCGAAAAGTGAGAAATTGTCGCTGCGGAGGCGCTCTTTGGCTTCGACGAGAGTTTGCTCCAGGGGCTTGCCGAGGTTGAATTCGCTGACGATCTGGCGGAATTCGTCGCGGACGGGACGGGGAGATTGCTCGGCGAGGATATCGAGGGCTTGGGGAATGGAGAGGCCGGCGCGGACGCCGTTGGAGAAAGAGACCATCGCATCGGCGAGTTGATCTTCGATGGCCAGTCGGCGGCGCTCGGCGAGGCGGCGGACGACATACCAGGGGAACGCTGCCATGAGCAGGCAGATCAACAGCGCGATGATGGGACTCTCTAGCAACAGGCCGAGAACGAGAAACGTGATCGCGATGGCGGCGAGCCAGCCGATGAGGAGCGCGGGGAGCGATTTGGGGATGATGCGAAGCGCCCGGAGCTTGTCTTCCACGTCGCGCTCGACCCAGCGGAAGGCGATGCCGAGCGTGTCGCGGCCGGTGTAGGCACCGAGAGCAGCGGCAGAGCCGAAGAGGAGGCTGGAGAGGAGGGGTGCGGCGTTCATGGGTCAGGAGTCAGGAGTCAGGAGTCAGGAGTCAGGAGTCAGGAGTCAGGTGGGTTGTGGCTGACTTCTGATTTCGGACCTCTGATTTCTATTTTTTGGGGTGGCCGTTTGTAGAAGGTGGTTGGTTGGCTTGGCGGGCGTAGAGGAATTTGGGTTCGAGCAGTTTTTTGGCGACGAGGTGCTCGACGAAGGAGGGGAGATAGCCGGTGGGTTGCAGGGAGTCGGTGGTTCCGCGGAGGTTGAAAATGTCGCGCATGCGGACGCGGCTGTCGGCGGGATCGATGCCATCGACCTCGGCGATTTGGGTGACGATGCGTTTGCCGCCGGTAACGCGACTGATATGCACGACGAGATCGATGGCCGATTCGATCTGGCGATGAATGGCGGTGACGGGCAAGTCGGCGGCCATGAGGACGAGGACTTCCAGACGCTGGAGGACTTCTTCGGCGCTGTTGGCGTGGACGGTGGTGAGCGAGCCGTCGTGGCCGGTGTTCATGGCTTGGAGCATGTCGAGCGCTTCGGGGCCGCGGCACTCGCCGACAATGATGCGGTCGGGCCGCATGCGGAGGGCGTTTTTCAGAAGATCGCGAATGGTATAAGCGCCGGTGCCTTCGACGTTGGCGGGTTTGCTTTCGAGGCTGACGACGTGGTCTTGATGGAGTTTTAGCTCCGTCGTGTCCTCGATGGTGACGATGCGCTGCCGCTGCGGGATGAAGCTGGAGAGGATGTTGAGCAGCGTCGTTTTCCCGCTACCGGTGCCGCCGCAGACGAGGATATTCCGCTCGTCGATGACGCAGGCGCGGAGGAACTCGGCGGCGGAGCGGGTGATGGAGTCGCGTTCGATGAGGCTGTCGATGGTGAATTGCCGCGCGCCGAATTTGCGGATGGTGAGGCAGGGGCCGCGAACGGCGAGCGGCGGGATGATGGCATTGACGCGGCTGCCGTCGGGCAAGCGGGCATCGACGAGGGGCTGGCTTTTGTCGATGCGGCGGCCGACCTGGGCGACGATTCGTTCGATGATCGCCTCGGTCACTTCGGGCGAGAGGAAACGGCGGCCGGACTGTTCGATAATGCCTTCGCGCTCGAAGTAGATCTGGTTGTGGGCCACCACCATGATTTCGTTGATGTTGGGAGCGCGGAGCAGGTCTTGGAGCGGGCCGAATCCGAAGACGGTGTCTTTCAGGTCTTTTTTTAGCGTGCGCTGGATGAGGTATTTGCGAAGCTCGCCGTGCAGGTGGGGGCGGATGATAGGGAAAATTTCGGCGTAGCCTTTTTCGACCCGCTCGATGCGGCGATCGGCGTCTTTCTCGCCGGCGAGTTCCAGACGTGTACGCAAGTGATGCAGCAAGGCGTGCAATTCGGTTTCGCGCTCGGGGACAAGCGTGGCGGGGACGTCGAACTCGTTGCTGGTGAGCATGGCGAGGTCGGGCGGGGCTTGCCAATCGGCCTCCATGACCAGTTGATGAATCAACAGATCGCGGAGGGCGATGCCGCCGATCTCGGCGAGGAGGCCTTCGTTGCGTTCGTGGAAAAGACCCAGCTCGCGGCAAATGTCTTCGATGTGATTCTCTAGCAGGAGAACGCGCTCGCGGAGCGATTGACCTTTGCTCTCAACTTCGACGAGATCGAGGCGAGCGAGAAGCTGCTTGTGGATTTCCAGCTCGAGGTCGGCGAGCTGCGCGCGGATGTGGTTTTCGAGCTCGGCGCGGGTGAGGGTGGGGGCGGACTCTTGCTCGAACGAAATGGTGAAGGGCCAAATGCGGAGGCGGTCCCCCAGGCTGAACGAAACGACTTGGCCGCCGAAAACTTCCTGAGAACCGACGAGGCAGCTATTGAGGCCGGTGTTTTCGAGTTCGAGCTTATCGCCGCTGATGCGAACGACGGCGTGCTTGCGCGAAACGAGGGGGCTGGGCAGCACGACATCGCACGTTGCGTCGCGGCCGATCGAGATTTCTGGCGCGGAAAGCTCGACGACGGAGCGGCGGCTGTCGTGGAGTTTGTTGAACCAGATTTTCATTTGTTGGTTCGCGGATGCAGGAGCACGCCGGCTTGGCGCGTGCCGCCGGATTGGAGGAGGCCCAGCAGTCTGGTGGCGCGGGGTTCGAGTTGGTCGCCTTGCATTTTGACGGCGATGGTCATCACGTTTTCTTGGAACTGGGATGAGCCGGAGGATTTGAGGACGTCGGCGCTGCCGAGACGATTGCCGATGGAGAGGACACGAAAGGGGCCGATGGTTTCCATGCGCTGGGTGGCCGTGGCGGAGGGGCGGACGACGGATTGGGCGGGGGTGGGGCTGTTGCCGTCGTTGTCGGCATCGGGCGGAGGGGGCGGCGGGCCACCGGTCGTGATGAGGAACGAAACAATATCGCCGGGGTTCACGAGCGAGGGAACGAAAGAGCGGGTATCGACGGGGATGGGGAGGCCGCGCTCGTCCTCGCGAGTGAGCTCCATCGTGGGGGGCGGTGTTTTGAGGCGTTGACGGAGAATGATTTCGCCGCCGTCAAAGGTATAGGCGGCGGTCATGCCGATGACGGTTTGCCGATCGGTCCAACGAACGGCCTGTAGAAAGAGTTCCTTGCTGACGTTGTCCTTGGGGATGGCGAGCGCGGCGAGCTTGGTTTCGATGAAGCGGTCGCCGGGAAGCATGGTGACGCCGGGGGCGACGCTGAGGAACTCGATTTTTTCGAGCTGCTTGGATTTGCCGTCGAGATAGACCCAGTTGACCGCCGCGCCGAGGATGCCGAGCACGGCGGCGACGAGGAGAGCTACTTTGGAGCCGTTCATGGGGGCAGGGTTCAGGAGTCAGGGTTCAGGAGTCAGGGGGCAGGAGTCAGTAGGTGCCAGATTGGTTACGTTACAAGCTAGTCACTTTGGACGAAAATGATACAGCGACCAGTGGGCGTCGGTGGTGGGGAGGGCGAAGCTCCAGCTCACGATTTGCTGCGTTTGGCGATCGACGGCGACAATCATGGCGGCTTGGCCGGGTGGTTGATACAGGGCGAGTGGTGGTGATTCTTCGAGCGGCTGCTCGGTGAGAAGCTGGGCGACGAACGCGGCTTCCCCTTGACCGGTGGAGCGGGGCGCTTCGGCGGTCGTTTTTTCGCGGCAGAAGGCCCGCATGGCGGTTAACGCGTCGTCGGGTGTGCCGGTGATGCGTTGCACTTTCAGCAAGCCACCTTTGGTCCAGAATTCGCGCTCGTTGCCAACTTGTGGCAGGTTGGCGGCGGCGGTTGTGAGGTCGCCAGCGTCAGCCGGCGCTGGCTTTTCGCGCCACCAGGAGGTGAGTTGCCAGCCGAGGGCCAGGCCGATGGCAACGACGATGGCGGCGGCGAGAAGATTGGTCGTCCAAGCGGAGATGCGGCGGGCCAACTGGCCGAAGTTGGCGGATGCGTCGGGCGGTGTTCCTCCCATTCGGCAATCCTAATTCAGTGTGGCCAGGTAGGCTTCGAGCGTTTTAATGTTTTGCTCTAGCTCGGCTTCCAGCATCGCGGCGTTGGCCGGAGGCGCGACCATCGAACTCTCGGCCGGCCGCGGC
>JANNTN010000643.1:0-6171 GCA_031394445.1 Anatilimnocola sp. | reverse complement strand
CCGCTTTGATCTTGATACGAATGAAATAACTGCGAGCCAACCCACTCGGCACCCAGGAAATCACACTCCGCAGCCAGGAATGCCAGTTCGTCGGCCACATCGATGCAGCGAAAGTCGGGACTGAACTCGATGCAGTCGAAGATTGCAATCGGATCGCTTAAACAGATATGTTCCGGTCGCAAATCGCCGTGTCCATCGATAATCCGACCGGCACGAACTCGCTCCTCGAAGAGTTTGGCGCGGAGCATTAAGAGTTGAAGCTGAAAGCTATGCACGCGCTCGACGGCTCCGCGCGGCAAATGGTGCTTGAGGGCCAATAATTCGCGCAAGTTGCTTTGAACGTGCGACAGGCAGCGATTGCGATACTCCTGGGACGTCAAGGATAGCGTCGGCAATGATTGGTAGAAGTGAACTAACGTCGCCGCGAGCTTGTCGATCTGCCCTGGATGTAGTTCGCCGCGGAGATGGAGCGCGTCGAGCGACAGCTCGGTTGGCAAGCGTCGCATCTTGACCACCCAATCGACCGCTTGTCCCGCACCGTCCAACTGAAAAGCGCCACGAGAATCGCGGACAATCGGCACCACAGCTAAATACGCATCGGGTGCTAAACGGCGGTTGAGCCGAACTTCCTCGCGGCACGCGTGCTCCCGAGCCGCAACGGTCGTGAAGTCGAGAAAATCATACTGGACCGGCTTTTTCAGCTTATAGACGTATGCACCGGCCAGAAACACGTGGGAAATGTGCGTCTCAACATGTTCGACTCGGTCTGGACGGTGGGGATACGCGTTCGGACTGGCCAGCCAGCGAACAAGGGCTTCGTGCTCCGCCGCCATCTCCATGACTGTCCCTCAACGTCATCGGGCACGCTTTAGCCCGCTCTTCTTGTAAGGAGCAGCTCGCGCTGGGAATCCTGTGGCCGGCACTCGAGTTCCTCGCGCCGGATCGATACCTCCGGCGGGGCCTCAATTCCCAATCGAACCTGTCCGCCGGATACCCGGACGATAGTGACAACGATGTTCTCGCCGATTATCAGCCGTTCGTTGGACTTCCGCGATAGTACTAACATGACATCTACTCCGTTCGCCAAGATGCGGGAAAAAATTATTACTCGAATGCGTCTGCGTCTGCTAAATCCCGTGGCAGCGGATTGGATCATTCCGGCTGCACGTCGATGTCACTGTGGATGTGGTCACTGCCGAGCGACTTCATCGCAATCGACTGGGCGACTTGCTTGAGGTAGTAGCTCGGCAGCGTCCCGCGAATGGTGACGCAGCCGCGATCGAAGACACAAATGAGTTGCCTTACCGACCAATAAGGGCTGCTGCGAAACTGCTGCTGCAACACTGCCGCGCCAAGCGATGGCAGCGGCGACTTCATTTCGGGTGCGTGAATTTGGACCATGGGATTTCTCCGTAAACAACGCCAGCGAGAGAGCGGGACAACAGAAATAGAGGCAGCGCGCCTCGCAGATAGCCCACCCGCACAAATCGGCCCGTCACGAGCCCAAGCAGGCTAAATCTCACCTGCGACAACCGTCTTCGCTTTAGCCCAACGGCCAAAAATCGGTCGTCGCGTGTCGTGCCCATCGCGAGCACGAGAGTTCCGTCAATGTGGTCTGCGAACTGGGCTACGTCAACACCAGTTTTCAGCTTCTATACGCGCTGTTTATACGTGCTGCATTCCTTGGGTTTCGCGGTGGAGTGTGACAGCGATCATCCAGGTGTGGTCTTTCCATTCGGCATATCGTTTGCCTTCCAGGTATCGCCGATGGTGGATGCGTATGATCATTGCCACAGAATGACAGCGTGAGAGCGCCTTCCCTGAACCAGCGAATGTGCGGTAACGTGGTTTCGCGCGCCCTAGTGGGCGATTTCGCACATTCAGGCGGGCTAACCGCGCCATCGCGCCATGGTTCAGCGGCTGTTTTGGGTCTGTAGCTCATTCATTAAGGGAGTTAGTCCACTGGCCGCCTACAAACGCTATCAAGAACTCCAGCGGTACGTTGGCTGGACCGAGCAGGATGCCGTTCGAGTTCAATCGCTCGGTTCCCTGGCAGTGCCTCATTTCGGGGGCTTGGTCGATGACTTCTATGCCGAAATTGAAAATCATCCCGATGCGAAAAAAGTCATCGCCGGCGGGGAAGAGCAAATTGCCCGCCTGAAGAAGTCGCTGCATCGCTGGCTCGAAGAGCTGTTCTCTGGAGTTTACGATCGCGACTACGTCGAACGACGCTGGCGCGTTGGATTTCGCCACGTCGAGATCGGTCTGATTCAGGTTTATACCAACGCTGCCCTTTCGCGGCTGCGCTGTGGCCTGTTGGCTGCGATTGCTCGCGACTGGAGTGGAGACTCAGGGGAACTGCTGCTGGTGCGCGAATCGCTGAACAAGCTGCTCGATCTGGATCTCGCGATTATCGAGGATGCGTACCAAACTGAATTCCAGCGTCGCCAGACAGTGGCTGAACGCCTCGCCACTATCGGCAAAGTGGCCGGCGGCGTGGCCCACGAGCTACGGAATCCACTCAACGTCGTTAAGACCTCGGTCTATTTTCTAATCAATGCGAAAAACGCCTCGCCGGAGAAGATCAAAACGCATCTTGAGCGGATTGAGCGTCAGGTCGGAGTGGCCGATCAAGTCATAACAGCTCTCAACGACTTTGCCCGGCTGCCAGTGCCCCAACTCGAACCAGTCGATGTCGAGGCCTGCTTGAAGGACATTCTGGAGGTGACAACGGTGCCGCGAAACTTGGCCGTGGAGTGGTCCATCGGTTCGCCGTCCCCCGCCGTGCTCGGTGATCGAGCCCAGCTCCAAATTGTCTTAGGCAACCTGGTTCGCAATGCCAGGGATGCGATGCCCAACGGTGGTAAAATCCGGCTTACGGCTCAAGAGTCGTCCGATTACGTGGAAATCACCATTCAAGATACCGGCGTAGGGATTCCACACGATAACTTGTCGCGGATCATGGAGCCGCTATATTCGACGAAGTCTAAAGGAATTGGCCTGGGGCTCCCTATCGCACACGAAATTCTCGGCCAGCATCAGGGAACGCTGCATGTTAAGAGCGAGGTCGGCGTCGGTTCTTCATTTACCGTGCGGCTGCCGCGTGCCTCGTGAGTATCGAGAGGAATGTCAATGTCCGCCAAAGCTGCACGGATTCTGATTGTCGATGACGAGCCAGATACCTGCGAGAACCTGTCCGATATCTTGACCGATCTTGGCTACGATGTGGATACGGCGCAGGACGGATTTGCCGCGCTGGAGCTCGTAGAAAAGAATACTTTCGACATCGCGCTCTTAGACTTGCGAATGCCGGGAATGGATGGCCTGGAACTCTATCGACGGATTCGGCAAATCTCCGCAGCAACCGTGGCAATCGTCGTGACGGCCTATGCCAGCAGCGACACGGCCAAATCCGTCTTGTCGGCTGGAGCGTGGAAGATTGTGCCCAAGCCGGTCAATATCGGCAATCTGCTCAATCTGGTTTCCAACGCGCTAGACGCTCCGCTCGTCCTGGTTGTGGATGACGACCGGGATCTGTGCGACAACCTATGGGAAATTTTTCACGAACGAGGCTACCGTGTCTGCACAGCCCACGATCAGCCCGACGCCGAGAAGAAACTGCGAGAGCACCGGTTCCATGTCGTATTGATCGACATGAAGTTGCCCGCGGGCGACGGGCAACAGGTGCTCCACACACTTCGGCAGGCCGATCGAGAAGCGCGCAGCATCCTGATCACCGGTTTCACGGGCGAAATGGAGTCGAAAGTGCAGCAAGCGCTCGCAGCGGGAGCTAGCGCCGTCTGCTACAAGCCATTTGATATCGAAAAGCTGTTATCGACCGTACACGAGTTGAGCGCTGGGGAAGCGGAAGTGAAGTGACGGGCCCAATCCATGGAGAACGCACCGGAACTTGTTTCAAACCGCAGCCCACTGATCCTTGTCGTGGACGACGACGAGGATACTCGCCTGAATCTGTGCGACATCCTGGAGCTTGACGGGTATCAGGTGGAGGCCGCAGACACGGCCCTCAAGCTGTTCGCACGAGAACGCTGGGAAGACGTGGCGCTCGTCCTGCTCGATCGCAAGTTACCCGACGGTACGCCGCAGGAGATCGTGCCGCGCATTCGGCGCGAGGCTCCGCACGTCGCAACCATCATTGTGACGGGGTATGCCGATATTGAAGGTGCCATCTCGGCCCTCCGGATTGGCGCGGCCGATTACATTCTCAAGCCTGTCAACCTGGATGCCCTGCGGGCCAGCATCCACAGAGTGCTCCAGCGGCAATGTTCCGAATTAGAAATCGAGCGACTCAATCGCGTCCTCGCGGCCAGCGAACAGCGTTATCGCTCGTTGTTCGAAAACGCGCAGGACGGTCTCTTAATTCTCGATGACAAGACTGGCATCGTCACCGCCAATCCAGCCGCGAACTCGTTGCTGGGATTGCCATCTGGCGCGCTGAATGGCAAGCGACTTGAATCGCTGACGTTGCAAATTGGCGGCCAAACGCGTCCCGCAACGTGGACCGATTTTTTCGGCCAGCAAAGAGACACGGGAGAGCGCACTCTCATTAATAAGAGCGGCACAGCCGTTGACGCGGAGTATCGCTCAGCCGCAAGTTTCTCACCTGGACTGCATTTGATTTCGCTGCGGGACATCACGGCTCGCAAGCAGGCGGAGGAGCGTGTGCTTCAGTCGCAGCGTCTGGCGGCAATCGGCGAAACGATGGCTGCCTTAGTCCATGAAAGTCGCAATGCCTTGCAGCGCAGCAAAGCCTCCTTGGAAATGCTCACGCTGGAAGTCGAAGACCGGCCCGAAGCATTGAAGTTGGTGGCACGCGCGCAGCGGGCCCAGGATGACCTTCATCGTCTCTATGAGGAGGTCAGACAGTGGGCCGCGCCGCTGAATTTGCGGCGGGAAACGTGCGACCTGCGAGAGCTGTGGAAAGAGGTCTGGATTCAAGTGCGCCAGGCACGGCCGGCGCAGGTCACTCAGCTCAATGAAGAGGTCACTTGTGACACTGCTTGCCACGTCGATCACTTTGCCATGGGGCAAGTTTTCCGGAACATCTTTGAGAACGCAGTGGAAGCCTCGCCCACCGGTGCGTTAATCACCGTCCGCTGCACGTCCAGTACAACCGGTAATCGAGACGAACTTGTCATCACGATCAGCGACGAGGGGCCGGGACTGACCGCCGAGCAGCAGCGGCACATATTTGAGCCATTCTTTACGACGAAGGCCAAAGGAACGGGCCTTGGCATGGCGATTGCTTCCCGCATCGTCCAATCCCACGGCGGATCGATTGCCGCGCGCTCGCCGAGTGGAGCGCAAATCGAAATCACGCTTCCGCGAGGTGACGCATGACAGACGGACTGCGAATTGCCGTCGCCGACGACGAGCCCGAAATGCGGGATTTTTTCGAAAAGGTGCTGCCCCGTTTTGGTCATCAAGTGGTGGCCGTGGCCGAGAACGGCAACCAACTGGTTAGCCACTGTCGTGAGTTAAAGCCGGATCTGGTCATCACCGATATCAAAATGCCGGAGCTGGAACAGTTGATTGCGGGCATGAAAAGCCGGTCGATCGACGAGGAAGAAAGCCGGCAAATGTTCGAAGCGTTTGCTGCGAAGCTCAAGACCCACGAATGCGGAGAGAACCGCCTCGTTCAATATGCGTTTGGCGGTGATGAATCGGACTTCGATGTAGAAGGCAACGAGTAGTCTTGCTGTGCGAAAACTGGCACCGCCAGAGCGTGCGTTCATTTTCGCGGAACGAGTGCTTTTTCAATTGCGAGCACGCTCTGCGCGGCGTCGATAAGTTTTTGATTCTTCTCCGAAGCGAGTTCCTGTAGCCGATGAAAGGCGTCCTTTTCATCAATGCCGGTGAGCTTCATGAGGAGGCCCTTGGCCTGCTCGATGACTTTGCGATCGGTCAGCGCCTGTCGCAGATCTTTGCATTCTGATTGCAGCGCATTCAGTTCTGCGAATCGCCGCGTGGCAATGGCGATCGCGGGCTGGAGATCGGCGATACCGATCGGTTTCACCAGGTAGGCCAGCACGTGGTCAGCCTCGGCCCGGGCAATCAGGGCTGGATCGTGGTAGGCCGAAACGAGAATCACAGGAACCGACCGCTCTTGGCAGATCTGGCAAGAGGCCTCAATGCCGTCCAGCCCCGGCA
>JANNTN010000708.1:0-7555 GCA_031394445.1 Anatilimnocola sp. | reverse complement strand
CTTCGAGGAGGTACACGGCAGTTCTAAAGGATGGCGTGGCTACTTCGTCGAGGAAATGGTCGGTGGAGAGCTTGAAGGCACAATCTATAACCACCAAATAAAAGGCTCGAAGCAATTCAACTCCACCCAGCCGCATGAACTTAGCCATTGGTATAACAACGAACACTTTCCCACCTTCAAGCGAGCCGCGGCTGGAGAGCTCGGCCCCCAAATGCAATCGAAAGCAATTTTTCTTGATGAATACGTGGCCTATGCCAAAGGGAATGAGGTCATGCTCGGTTATGGAGAAGTGCCGAAGGCAAGTTTATATGACCAAGCGCTGGGTAGTTTTTCGAAGTCTGAGTTAGCTGCGTTTCGGAGTGTCGAGCACGAATTTGCTTACCTGAAAAACCTCAGTCCCGCCGAAGCACATGCCGTTGCCGCCCAGATTCGAGAAACATTCTTCACGGTTCGCCCCGGCAATCCCTTCATGCAGGTTGGCGAAATCACCGGAGCCCCGGGCGCTCTGCCCGCTCCGAATCAGCCCATCGATTTCACGAGCCAACTCCGCGCGGCTCTAAACATTTGGTATGCCGGCCTCAACCAGTTGTCGCCGATCCAAATCTCGATCGTTCCCGAGGATCTCCCCGGCGGTCAACTCGGCGAAGCCCGCATCACCGCCGTCGGTCCCAGTGGCTTGCCAATCGCCGGAACGATCAGCATCGACCTCGACGCCGCCGGCGTCGGCTGGTTTGTCGATGGCACGTCGCTAGATCATTCCGAGTTCGGTACGTCGCTCGACCTCACGGCATTGAAGGCCGCTCCCGATTCGCCCGCGGCTGGCAAATATGACCTGCTGACCGTGCTGTTGCACGAGGCCGGCCACTTGCTCGGCTTCAATCCAGAAGTTCCGAGCTTCAGTGCCCATGTGGGCACCATCGCCGGCTCAACACTCTTCGTTGGTCCCGCTTTCGCAGCCCACCTGAGCCCCGATCGCGATCATCTCGACAACTCGGCGACGCCTTATGACCTGATGAATGCCCTGTTGTCACCGTCGGTCCGCAAGCTTCCTTCGGAACTGGACCTGAAAATTCTCGATCTGGTCCGGCAATCCGCGCCGGTAACAGCATCCGCGACCTCGGGCACCGCTTTGGGAAGTTATCACGCTTCCGCTCTCACCGGCTCCGCTTTCACCACCATCGTCAACGGTGATTTTGCCGTTGCTAACCCTGCCGACGTGGCTTTTGGTTGGGATTCCGCCGGCACGGTCGTCGTCGATCAGGGCCAGGCTCTCCTTAGCGAAAATCAGCAGACGTTCAGCGGGTTGACCCAAACCTTTGTCATTCCGGAGAGTGCCACCGCGTTGCGCTTCACGCTCTCGGGAATCAACCTTACGCCCAATACGCTGACTATTCCCGATGCTTTCGAGGTCGCTCTGCTCGACGATGCCACGGGCGAATCCTTGCTTAGCCCCATCGGCAGTTTGACGAACACCGACGCTCTGTTGAACATTCAGCAAACGGGAGAAGTGCATTTCGCGACGGGTGTGACGTTCGCGGGCGCGTCGTTGTCGGGCGCGGTGACGCCGCTAAATACTCCTCTCGTCGTCACGGTTGGTCTCGGCGGCGTCGCGGCGAATACCACCGCCACGATCTATTTCGATTTGCTCGGATTTGGCGCCACGGGCAGTTCCGTTCGCGTGGACAATGTGGTGCTAATTGGGCTGGACGGTGACCAGCTCCCCACCGCCAACAATGACACGGCCAGCGTCGGCGAGAACGGCCTCTTGGTCGTCACTGCTCCCGGCATTTTGGAGAACGACACCGACCTCGACATCGGCGACACCAAGTCGGTCGTTGCGGTGAATGCTCAGTCCGCCGCGGTTGGTACGCAAATCACGCTTTCCTCGGGCGCGCGATTAACGATGCAAGCCGACGGCCGTTACACCTACGATCCCAACGGCAAATTTGAATCGCTGCGCGTCGGCCAAACCACCACCGATTCGTTTACCTACACCATGGCCGATTCGGCGGGAGCCACCTCGTCGGCCACCGTCACCATCACCATTCAGGGTGCAAACGACGCTCCCCAGGCATTCAACGATTCCGCGAGCACGGGCGAAAACGACATTCTCCCCGTCCCGGCGGCGGGCATCTTGGCCAACGATAACGACGCGGATGTTGGTGATGCCAAAACGGTAACCGCGATCAACAGTTCCCCCTTGGCTGTCGGAAGCCAATTCACGCTTCCCTCCGGTGCTCTTTTGACCATGCAGACCGACGGCAGCTATCAATACAACCCCAACGGCAAGTTCGAGTTCTTGCGCGTTGGCCAGACGGCGACCGACACATTCACTTATACGATGACGGACGCGGCCGCGGTCGCCTCCTCCGCCACGGTGACCATTACCATCCAAGGAGCGAACGATCCCCCACAAGCTGTGAACGACACGGCCACGATCAGCGAAAGCCAGTTGCTGGTCGTTGCTGCTCCTGGCGTGTTGGAGAACGATACGGATAAAGACGACGGAGATACCAAGACGATCGTTGCGGTCAATGGCCAGTCGGCAGCCGTGGGCTCGCAGCTCACGTTGTCCTCGGGGGCCCTGCTGACCGTTCAATCGGATGGTCTCTATCGCTACGATCCCAACGGCAAGTGGGAATTTCTCCGCGCGGGTCAAAATGCCACCGATTCCTTTACTTATTCGCTCGCCGACACCGCGGGCGCGACCGCCTCGGCCGTAGTCACGATCACCATCGAAGGCGTTAACGACGCGCCGCAAGCGGTTAACGATACCGCCTCAACCGCGAATAGCGCTGTTCTCGTCATTCCTCCGTTGGGCGTGCTCACCAACGACACCGATGTCGATACCGGCGACACCAAGGCCGTCGTCGCCATCAGCGGCCAGGCGGGCGCAGTCGGAACAGAGTTGACGTTAGCCTCGGGTGCTCTCTTAACAGCCCAGGCCAATGGAAGCTATCGCTACGATCCCAATGGCCAGTTCGCATCGCTGCAATCGGGCCAAACCGCGACCGATTCCTTTACCTATTCATTGGCCGATGGCTCCGGTGCCACTTCCACCGCCACCGTCACCATCACTATTCAAGGCGTGGGCGACGCGCCTTTAGCAGTGAACGACACAGCCACGACCACCGAGGATCAGGTCTTTATTTCTCCCGCACCCGGAGTGTTGGGCAATGATGCAGGCGTCGGTAAAGTGGTGGTGTCCATCAATTCCCAGCCATCGTCGGTTGGCACCCCTCTTACGCTCGCCTCCGGCGCGCTGCTCACGGTGAATGCCGACGGCAGCTACAGCTACGATCCCGCTGGCCAGTTAGATTCACTCCGCCTGGGTCAGAACGCCACCGATTCCTTCACCTACACGCTGTCCGACATCGTCAACGCCACTTCCACCGCCACGGTCACCATCACGATCCAAGGCGCGAACGACGCGCCGCAAGCGGTCGCCGATACGGCCTCAACCAGCGAAGACCAGCCATTCGTCGTGCTGGCAATTGGGCTGTTGGCAAACGATACCGACATTGATGAAGGCGACACGAAGAGCATCACCGCCGTCAACGGACAATCATCCGTGGGAAGCGAGATCGCTTTGGCTTCGGGTGCGCTGCTCACCGTGCAGTCCGACGGCAGCTATCGCTACAACCCCAAGGGCAAATTCGATTCGCTGCGCATCGGCCAGACCGCCACGGAGACCTTCACCTACACCATGGTGGACGGCCAGGGGGCACAATCCTCCGCCACCGTCACCATCACCATTCAAGGCGAAAACGACGTCCCTTCCGCCACGAATGACACGGCGGTCGTCAATGAAGACCTACCCTTGATCATTGCGGCTGCTGGCCTCCTTTCCAACGATACAGACGCCGACAGCGGAGACTCAAAAAACATCACCGCGGTCAACGGTGCGCCGTCAGCCGTCGGAAATCAGATCACATTGACTTCGGGTGCGTTGCTCACTGTCCAGGCCAACGGCGGCTATCGCTACGATCCCAACGGCAAGTTCGAATCGCTGCTAGTTGGCCAAAACGCCACCGATTTGTTCACGTACATGATGGCCGACGCGGCGGGTTCCTCTTCCTCGGCGACGGTCACAGTTACCATTCAAGGCGAGAACGATGCTCCCTCAGCCGTAAATGACACTGCTCAAGTCGGCGAGAATCAAATTCTGCTCATTTCGGCTACCGGCCTTCTTTCCAACGATACCGATGCCGACTCCGGAGACGTGAAGAACATCACCGCCGTAAACGGTGCGACGTCAGCCGTCGGTAATCAGATCACGTTGGTTTCGGGTGCGTTACTCACCGTTCAGGCTAATGGCAGCTACCGCTACGATCCCAACGGCAAGTTCGAGTCGCTGCGCGTCGGCCAGACCGCCACCGATTCGTTCACGTACACCATGGCCGACGCGGCTGGCGCATCTTCCTCAGCCACCGTCACGGTTTCCATTCAAGGCGCAAACGACGCACCGATTGCCACGAACGACACCGGCTCAACGAACGAAAACGTCATCCTCATCGTGCCTGCCGCCGGCCTGCTCGGCAACGATACCGACGCGGACACCGGCGACACCAAGACGGTTTCCGCAGTGAACGGACAGACCGCCGCTGTGGGAACGCAAATCGTCTTGGCCTCCGGCGCGCTGCTCACCGTACAGGCGAGCGGCGGCTATCGTTACGATCCCAATGGCAAATATGCCTCGTTGAACAACGGCCAAACGGCCACCGATCAGTTCAACTACACGGTCATCGACGGCCAAGGTTCCCCTGCCACAGCCAGCGTAACGATCACGATCCTGGGCGTCATGCAAACGCCCCCCACGTTGCCCAATTCCATCGCCGGCACGGTCTATGTCGATGTCAACAACAATGGCGTCCGGGGCGTGCAAGAGATTGGCATCCGCTATGTCATGGTTCACCTCGAAGGCCCCGTGTCCCGCACCGTGCAGACCGATCTGAACGGCAACTATTCCTTCACCGATCTGCCACCCGGCTCATACACCGTCACACAGGCTCAGCCCACTGCCTTCATGGACGGCATCGACACTCGCGGCGAACCCCTGCTGGGAACCGTTGCCAACAATCAGTTCGTTGGCATCCAACTGACCAGCAATATTCACGCGACAGGCTACAACTTCGGTGAACGCGGCCTGACCAATCCCAACAAGAAGCTGAGCCTCGCTTCCACGTCGCTCGACTGGGATTTGATTCAACCGCTATTGCCCGAAAACCAACTCGAAGCCCTCTGGGCGCACCTCATGGGTTTGCCCCCTCCCGTGGAACCGCCGCCCGCCGACATCTTCTCGACGCAGAACCCGCGGAATGCACTCGACGTGACCGACGACGGAGTCATTGCGGCTGACGACGTGCTGACGATTATCAATCGCATCAACGCTGGACCGAGTGCGAACTCCGCCGCGCTCCGCTCTGCAAGTGTCGCCGCGCCCTACCTCGACACCACCGGTGACGGCGTAGTCGCCGCCGACGATGTTCTCAAAGTCATCAACTTCATCAACAGCCGCAGGACAGAGGGAGAAAGCGGCAGTGTCGCCGTGCTGTTTGCTGAGCCCGCCGCTTCTACAGAAGCAGCCGACCAGATATTTGAAGCTGAAGAAAACGCGTTCAATGATTCCTTGCTCGATCTGCTCGCGGAAGATGTTGACCAACTTCGCCGCAAGAAGTCGCCATGAGTGGAGCCAATCCGCGTAAGGTGAAAGTATTCGGCGGGCGATAGAGTTGGCAATGATCGGAATGCGGGCACGAATAACTCAGTCGTTTCGGAATGCTGGTCGATCTCCAGCTTCTGATAGCTAAAAGAAAAGAGCTGGCTGGCCGCCAGTCGGCGGCCAGCCAGACTGAGGATTAAACTTTTCGCTCGGCCAGCGCGCCGTATTAAAGTCCCGCCAAAACCGGCTGCACCTCTTCACCGTGAAAGGCGTTCCAGTTCTGGCGGAGTTCTTGGCGCAGCTGGCTGATCCGCCCTGCCGAGATCTGGAAGTACCGGGCTGCTTCTTTGGTCGTGTCGCCCGCCACCAGGCGTAAGGCCACCCGCCGTCGGAATTGATCCAGCCGCTGGAGCCATTCCGCAAAATCGATCCTGAGACCGGCCAGCTCGGCTGGACTGGCGCGGCTGTTTTCGACGACCAACTCCTGCCACGGGCTACGCGGTTTTCTGTCCCCCAGCGACTCTACCGAAAACCCTTTGACCCGCTGGGCGTGGCGCGACAGCACATCCAAGACGCTGAGCTTCGCGCCGACACGGCGTCCGACGCGAACCTGGCGAACTGCAAATTTGGCCAGCACCGACGCATGGGCCAAGGCTGCTTTGCCGCGCTCAACCAATCGCCGAAACGCGGCGAAAGCATTGGCGACCACTTCCGCCAAGAGTTCTTCGCGGACGGCGCGACGCGCGTGCCGAAACGCATAGCTGGCCACCCGGCGAATAGTCGGCAGCATGTCCAGAAAATCCGGCGCAGCGGCTTGGTGATTGGCTGCGGTGTTCAAGTTCAATGTCGCGAGCATGGGCGATCTCCAAGAGGGTAAAGACCGCCCCCGGACCAGGGGCGGTCGTGGGGTAAAACACAACCGCCCCGTGGAGGTCCACGAGACAAGTAGCAAACGATGGAAACGCAACGCGGAACGGAAGGCCTGCGTTTAAGTGGCTAAAAGCAGAACCGCCGTGTGCCACAGCAATATCAGAAGCTCATTCGCTGGCTGGGAAACTGCGTTAGCGCTGCGTTTCGCAACTACACGGGGAAGCGGGGAGAAGTAAGCAGGCAGAAAGGAAGCGGAGAGAATCGGCAACAGCAAGCACAGCAACAGCAGCTTCAGCGACGTCGTGAACCGGCGGGTACCACAGCCCTGTCGCCTCATTCGCGTTACCGCGCCGGCTGCGATGCACTGTCAGCCAGCACGGCACGATCAGTCGAGTGCTGGGCCGGATCAAACAAACGCTGCATTGGCAATCAAGTTGCGCTGAATCATGCGACGCCTCTGACTGGCCGTGCTGGGGGAGGATCGCTGCGCAGACAGTGGCCACCTAGCAGTCTGCTGACGGCTAGCTATAGCACCCAGGGATATGACGCAAAATACGCCGTTTTTTAGTAAGCAACTCCGTTTGACAGAGACGCAATCGCTCGGGGCACCTTGTCCGGCCAGCGTCCAGCCAGGATGCCGCGTTGGAACTAAAACGAGTGAACGAGAATTCAATCGTTGGACAACCTCGCAGCTGGCGATAGAGGCCCGTCATTCGCTAAGCTGACGCCAAAAAACACTGACCCAAAATTGGTCTTTACGCCACGATATGAAAATGCCAGAAAAGTAGCGGCCCTGCACCGTTTTAGACCGCCAACGGTTAGACAGTGGAGGACTTCATTAAAGCAACTCGGATGACTTCGCTAAAAAAATTCTACAAGGAAATAGTCGATGACCGCTCAACCGCCAACTTGTCTTGATGAAACACGGCACGTCCCAACCTTCATAAGAGAGCGCTTTACCGACCTGGCGCAAAAAGTGCGCTATCGGGAACTTCGGACGCGCATTTGGACTCGACTACTGAA
>JANNTN010000656.1:0-26087 GCA_031394445.1 Anatilimnocola sp. | reverse complement strand
CGTGCCGCCGACACACCGCCCCGACAAACCACGGTCTCCATCTCCGGCGACGACTTCCTCATCAACGGAAAGCTCACCTACACGGGGCGCAGTTGGAACGGCCATCGCATTGAGGGGCTGCTGATGAACAACCGAGTGGTTCAGGGCACTTTTGACGACCTGAATCTGGAGACTGTCGCGCGCTGGGCTTATCCCGACACGGGCAAGTGGGACGCAGAGCGGAATGTGCGAGAGTTTCTCGCCGCGATGCCCCAATGGAAGGCACACGGCGTGCTCGCATTCACCGTAAATTTCCAAGGCGGGTCGCCCGAGTGTTACTCGAAGGGGCAGCCGTGGGAGAATCATCCATTTAACGCTGACGGCTCGCTCCGTCCTGCGTTCATGGACCGCATGCGGCGCATCCTGGATGAGGCCGACCGCCTCGGCATGGTTCCCATCGTCGGCTATTTCTACTTCGGCCAATCTCCACGTTTGGAGGCAGACGAAAACTGCATCCGCGCCACCGACATGCTGATTAAGTGGCTGCTCGATGGCGGTTGGAAGAACGTCCTTGTCGAAATCAACAACGAGTCGCACCCCGGCTACCGCCCGCCGATTCTGCGACCCGAGCGGGTTCATGAACTCATCACCCGCGTGCGCGATGCCAAAGCCGTCGGTGGCCGTCGCCTGCTCGTCGGTACGTCGTTTCCAGTCAAGGTGATGCCCACTGTCGAAGTCATGCGCGCCTCGGATTTCATTCTGCTCCACGGCAATGCTTTTCCGAATGCCGCCGCACTCGTGGAGAAAATCCGCGCCACTCGCGCGCTCGATCCGCAGCGAGTGATTCCCGTCGTCATCAATGAGGACGACCACAATGACTTCGCCGAGGCCGACTGGTGCCTGGCATCCGTCGTTGCCGAGCACGTCTCGTGGGGCTGGTTTGATTGGCGGCGTCAGGGCGAAAGTTTTGACGAAGGTTATCAATCGTTGCCGGTCAATTGGGGCATCAGTTCCGAACGCAAACGCGCGTTCTTCAAGCAAGCGTCCGAAATCTCTGGCATCAAACAATCCAACCCATGAAACTCATCTCCGTCCTCTTCGTGCTCCTTGGCGTTCTGTGCGGCAATTCTCTGGCCGCCACAAAACCCAACATTCTGCTGATCGTTGCGGACGATCTGGGCTATCGCGATCTGGGGTGCTACGGTGCGACGCAGATCAAGACGCCACGTATCGACAAGCTGGCGAGAGAAAGTGTGAGCTTCAGCGATGCTCATTCGATTTGCTCGACCTGCATGCCGTCGCGCTATGCCATCCTTAGCGGCAATTACTTCTTCCATGCCCGGCGGAAGGCGGAATACGCGATCCATTTCCATGAGGGCCAAATCACTCTACCTTCGTTACTCAAATCCGCCGGCTATCGCACCGCCGCGCTCGGCAAGTGGCACAATGGCTTCGGCCGGGAACCAGGATTGGACTGGAACGCGGAGCTGAAACCGGGGCCGTTGGAGATCGGGTTCGACTCCTTCTTCGGCACCCCGCGCACGCACAACGAGGCACCCCACGTTTTTGTGGAGGGCCATCACATCGTTGGCCACGACTCGGCCGACCCCATCAGCGTGGATCTTTCGCCGCAGTTTGGCCGCTGGGGTAAAACGGTCGGTGGGGCCAAGGCCCAGGCCGCGCGGCCGGACGAGCGCATTGATTTCATCCTCGCCGACAAGGCGAAAAAGTTCCTTGCGGAACAAACGCCGGATCACCCCTTCTTCCTCTATCTCGCCTTTGCCGCGCCGCACACGCCGATCAATCCCGCGCCAGAGTCTCGCGGCCAGAGCAAGGCCGGGTTATATGGCGTCTACATCCAGCAACTCGACCTTTGCACCGGCCTCGTACTCGATGCCCTGGAAAAGCAAGGGCTTGCCCAAAGCACAATCGTCATCTTCACCAGCGACAATGGCGGCAGGTATGAACGCGAAGCACTCCAGGCGGGGCATCGCACCAACGGCGAGCTGCTCGGTCAGAAAACGGACGGCTGGGAAGGTGGACATCGCGTCCCTTTGATCGCCCGTTGGCCAAGCCACATCCCGCCAGGCACGCAAAGGAAAGAGTTCTTTCTTCAGTTGGACTTGATGGCCACTCTCGCGGATGCGACGCAGATTGTGCTACCTGCCGGCGCGTCGCCCGACGGCTCCAGTGAGTTGGCTGCCTTCATCAATCCAGACACCGCCCCAGTGAAACGCACCGAGGGGCTGGTACAAACGGGCGGAACCTTTGTGCTGCGCCAGGGCAACTGGGTTTACATTCCCAAGCAAGGCTCGGCTGGATATACCGCACCGGAGGGCGTGAAACCCTGGTCCGTGCCCTACGCCATGATGGGCTTCGCGAACAGCGATATTGACGAGCGCGGCCAAATCAAGCCTAGCGCTCCCGAAGAGCAACTCTACGATCTGAACAAAGACATTGCACAAGCCAGGAACATCGCCCGCGAATACCCCGAACACGTCCGCTCCATGCGAGCTCGGCTGGCAGAACTGACCGGAAAAAACAAAGCCAAAACCACGCCGAAGTAACTGCCGCAAAACTAGCTTCCTGATCAAGATCGGTGACGCAACTATCAAGATCAAATGAAACCATCTCGCCATCCACTGCTCTTTCTTCCCGCACTCTCGCACGGTTTGATTCTGGGCTTGGCGTTATCCAGCCACGCCCAAGTCGCCGGCCCTTCCAATACAGCAGCACTCGCCGCCGTGACTCCCTTGCAAGTGGTGCAGTCGGTGATTGAAGCGAACGAGCAAGCGTTCTTGAAGGCCGTGCTCGCGCAGGACAAGCCGGTGCTCGACACGTTGCTCGCGGCCGACTTTGTTTATGTGCATGAGAACGGGCTTATCAGCACGAAGGCGACGTTCCTGTCGGATTTTGTCGCGAAGGGTTATGTGGCGGCGGAACTGAGGCAGAAGGAGCCGGTGCGGCAATATGGCGGCACGGTGTTTACCATCAGCACCGGGCATTTGCAGTTGAAAAGCGAGACCCCATATCCACCGACGACAGTGACGCATATCTGGTTCGAGCAGGGGGGCAAGTGGGTGCTCGCGCATCGCCATGAATCACACAAGGGCGAACCGATCGGCAAGCAACTTAGCCAGCGGGGCGGGCCCAACTTGACGGAGCAACTGGGCTCGAAACCATCGCCCGAGTTGGTGAAACTCATCACGGAACGCGAGGCGGCTTGGGTGTATTGCATGATTACGACGGACGAGGCGCGGATGGCCGAATTGGTGGACGACTCGCTCCGCTACATTCACGTGACCGGCCACACGAGCAGCAAGGCGGACTTCATGAAGGAGCTGCGGGGCGGCTACACGGAAACGTATTTTCTCGATTCCACGCTGCGGCAGTTCGGCGACACGGTGCTGGTGCTCCACCGCGCGCAATACAAGCACACCGGCGGACCAGAGCAATCCCCGGGCGAGGCGCTGCACGTCTGGGTGAAGCGCGGCGACCGCTGGGTGCTGGTGGGACGGCACTCGACGCGGTTCGAAGCCTATTAACAGAACGGTTGTAATTGCGAAACGGCCGGCAAACAATTTTTTCAAACTGAGCAATCCATGAAACTGACTCTGACCGCTCTCGTATCTCTCGTCTGCCTTGCGGCGTCGATTACGGCAGCGGCCGAACGCCCCAATTTCGTCGTCTTCATCACCGACGATCAGCCCTACAACGGCCTGAGTTGCACGGGCAATAAGATCCTCAAGACACCCCATATGGATGAATTGGCAGCCAGCGGCATCCTGTTTGAGAAGGCGTTTGCGACCACGGCGATCTGTTGTAGCAGCCGGGCCAGTATTCTTACCGGTCAGCACATGCGGCGGCATGGTATTGAGGATTTCGCGAAGCCGCTATCTTCCGCGCAATGGCAAAAGACTTTTCCCGCCTTATTGCGCCAAGCGGGCTATCGCACGGCTTTCCTGGGTAAGTATGCCATTGGGTCGCCTGCTGTGAGCAAAGAGCTTTCCCTTCCAGAAAAGGAGTTCGATTTGTGGTACGGCTTTCCGCAGAGCATCGCGTTTAAGCAAGTCGTGGACGGTCGCGATCGCTATCTGACCACCGTCATGGAGGAAAAGGCGGCTCAGTTTCTGGAGGACGGCAAGAATAAGAAGCCGTTCTGCATGATCGTAGCGCTCAAAGAGCCGCATGGACCGCTGAACTATTTCGATCCGGAGTTTGAGGCTCCTTACACCACGAGCACCATTCCTCAGCCAGCAAACCTGACGCGCAAGTCCTTTGCGGCGCTGCCGGAAAAAGTGCAGGGCGGCCTCAATGGAAGTCCGCAATGGTTGGAGAACCCGGCGAGCTACCAGGCCGCCATGCGCAAGGAATACGCATATATCAGTCGGTCAGATCTGGCCGTGGGACGGATTTGCGGAGCCCTCAAGGAACAGGGCCTGGAAGAGAACACCGTGGTCATCCACATTTCCGATCACGGTTCGATGGATGGCGCGCACGGGCTGTCTGGAAAATGGCTGATGTACGAGGAGTCGATCCACGTCCCCTTGATCATTCGCGACCCGCGCCTGCCCGCTGCCAAGCAGGGACGCCGCTCCCAGATGGTGCTCAACATCGATCTCGCACCCACGATTCTGGCGATGGCCAGCGTTCCGGTGCCGGAGGGCATGCAAGGCCAGAATCTCCAGCCCTTGTTGCTTGAACCCCAGGTGAAAGGACGCGAAGATTGGTATTACGAGCATGTGTATAACACAACCGACGCCAGGAAGCGGATTCCCAAGAGCGAAGGCATTCGCACCGAGCAATGGAAATACATCCGCTACACGGAGCCTCAGTCGCCGCTGGAACAATTGTTCGATCTGGCCGCCGATCCCCACGAAGAACACGACTTGGCTGGTGATGCTTCCCACACTGCGACGCTAAAGCAGCTTCGTGGCCGTTGCGACGAGTACCGAGAGAAATTGCGATAATGACCGGACGCCGTTCCCCACGTTCCCTATCCGCCATTGGCTGCGCTATCTTCGCGCTCCGGTTGGCCGTGCCGGTGTCGGTCACGGCTGTTGCTGCCGAGCTACCCCGCGTGGCGTCCACGTTCATCCACAAGCACTGCGCCGATTGCCACAACGGCGAGACCAAAGAGAGCGGGCTCGATTTGCTGACGCTGCGATACGAGCCAGGGAATGCCGAGAATTTCACGGCCTGGGTCAAGGTCTTCGACCGCGTGAACGAAGGTGAAATGCCACCCAAGGATGTGAAACGGCCCACGCCGACCGAACTAAACGCGTTTACTCAGTCGCTTTCCGAAACGCTCATCGCCTCTGAGCGGCAGCGCATCGCTCGCGAGGGCCGTGCCACGCAGCGGCGGCTCAATCGCTATGAGTACGAAAACGCCCTCCGTGACCTGTTGCACGCGCCGTGGCTCCAGGTGAAGGACCGGTTGCCCGAGGATGGCGAGGCGCATCACTTCAACAAGGTTGGCGAAGCGCTGGAAATGTCGCACGTGCAGGTGGCGCGGTATCTCGACGCGGCGGAATATGCGTTGCGGCAGGTGCTGGCGGACCAGGTCGCGCAACCAGAGTCGAAAACGACGCGTTACTACGCTCGCGACCAGCGCACGTTCATCCAAAACATCGTGAAGTACAAGAACGAGCAAGAGCGGATGGTCATTCCGGTCCTCGACCGGAAAGCGCAGTATGAAATCTTCGAGAAAAAAGCACCCATCTCCGTCGGCGCTGCCGACCCTGAGACGCGCGAGCTGGAGGGTTTCGTCGAAATCGCGAGCCAATACGAGTCCTACGAGATGTGGTTCGACGCCTTCACCGCGCCGCGAGCCGGTCGCTACAAACTGCGATTTAACACGTTCAGCGCTTGGGTCGGACCGGAAAAATCCGAACAAGCCGCGGCGGGCAAGGGACACCGCTGGTGGATTCCCGATTTGAGCGATGTGTCGGTCGGGCGGCGCACGGAGCCGGTCACGATTTATGCGGAGACGGTACCCCGGACTTACCGCTTGCTCGGCAAGTTCGACGCGCAAATCGAACCGTCCATCCACGAACTCGATGTGTGGCTGCTGGAGGGGGAGACGATTCATCCCGACACGCAGCGTTTCTTTCGCTCGCGGCAGGGTTCGGGGCGGTTTCGCAATCCGCTCGCCACCGAGGAAGGTTCGCCTGGCGTGGGCTTTCGTTGGCTGGAGGTCGAAGGCCCACTGACCGAACAATGGCCGACTGCCGGGCATCGGCTACTGTTCGGCGATTTGCCGCTGAAAAAAATCGAGAACCCAGCAGCGGACGAGGCCCGCGTCGAGGTCGTGACGGCGAATCCCTCGCAGGACGCCGAGCGGCTGCTGCGGAATTTTCTGGAGCGCGCTTATCGCCGACCGGTCGCTCAGGCCGAGGTGAATCGCTTCCTGCCCGTTGTCGAGCACGAGCTGAAGTCCGGCGTAGCGTTCGCGGACGCGATGATTACCGGCTACACCGCGGTGCTCTGTTCGCCGGAGTTTGTGTGCCTGGAGGAGCAGCCGGGACGGCTCGATGATTACGCGCTCGCTTCCCGCTTGGCGTTTTTTCTTAACAACACCGCGCCCGATGCCGAACTGCGCCGGCTCGCGGCCAGCGGCACGCTTCGCCAGCCCGCCGTGCTCCGCACACAGACTGAGCGATTGCTCAATAGCCACAAGTCCGAGCAGTTCATCGCTGCCTTCCTCGATTACTGGCTCGATTTACGCAAGATGACCGGCAGTGCGCCCGACCCGATTCTCTACAACGACTATTACCTCGACGATTTGCTCAACGAATCGGCCCTGGAGGAGACGCGGGCCTACTTTGCCGAGCTGGTGAACAAGGACTTGCCGGCGCGCCACATCGTCGATTCCGATTTCGTGATGGCGAACGAGCGGCTGGCGCTGCACTACGGCCTGCCGCCCGTGGAAGGGGTGGCAATTCGCCGCGTGCCGCTTCCCAAGACCAGTCCGCGCGGCGGACTCATGACGCAGGCCAGCGTGCTCAAGGTCACCGCCAACGGCATGACAACCTCGCCTGTGCTGCGCGGAGCGTGGATCATGGAGCGCATCGTCGGCAAGCCCTCGCCGCCCCCTCCGCCCAGCGCAGGGAACATCGAGCCGGATACGCGCGGCGCGACGACGATCCGCGAGCAGCTTGAAAAACACCGCGCTGTCGCCACGTGCGCCGCTTGCCACAAGCACATCGACCCGCCGGGATTCGCGCTCGAAAGTTTTGACGTGATGGGTGGCTGGCGCCACCGCTATCGCGGAACGGGCGGCGACACACCGGCGGAAAATGGCCTCGGCCACGGCGGACAAAAGTTGGAATTCTACTACTCCCTGCCGGTGGACCCGACGGGCGAGTTGCCCGACGGCCGCCCGTTTTCTGACATTCGCGACCTGAAGCGCCTCCTCCTCGCTGACGAGCCGCAACTCGCCCGCAACCTGGCGAAGCAACTCGCCGTTTATGCGACCGGCGCGCCCGTGCGCTTCAGCGATCACGCCCCAATCGAAGCCATTCTTCAGCGGGCCCGCGCCAGCCAATACGGCGTGCGCACGCTGATTCACGAACTTGTGCAGAGCGACCTTTTCCTGAATAAGTAGTTCCACCCAGCACTCGCTATGAACACCTTCTCCGCCACCAATCACTGTGAATCCGGTTGCCACGGTTCCACGCGACGCACGCTATCGCGCCGGCAACTGCTCCGTGCCACAGGCGTCACTTTGTCCTTGCCGTTGTTGAGTTCGATGCAGCCGGCATCCGTGCGGGCCAAATCTACGGGTTCGCTCACCGGCGCGGGCGCAAAGCCGCGGCGCTTTCTCGGAATCTGCAACAACATTGGCCTGCTACCCCAGAATTTCTTCCCTACCGAGCCTGGCCGAGGCTACGCGCTTTCACCCTACCTCGAAATCGTCGCGGAACATCGCGATGACTTCTCCGTCTTCACCGGCGTCTCGCATCCCGACGTGGACGGCGGGCATCCGGCCGACGTCTGCTTCCTCTCCGCCGCCCCGCACCCGGCCAGCGGTGGTTTTCGGAACAGCATTTCACTCGACCAATACATGGCCGAACACGTCGGCCACCTGACGCGGTTCCCCTCGCTCACGCTCGGCGTCAACGTAGCGCAGGGGAAACGCAGCCTGTCGGTGACCCGTTCTGGCGCCCTCATTCCCTGCGAGAACCGGGCGTCGGACCTTTTTCGCCGGATGTTCGTGCAAGGGACGCCCGCCGAAGTCACCGCGCAAATCCGCAAACTCGATCGCGGCCAGAGCGTGCTCGACGCCGTAGCGGGACAGGCCAAGGATTTGCAGCGCCGCGTGCCGCCGCGCGACCGCGACCGCTTGGACCAGTACTTTTCTAGCGTGCGCGACCTCGAACAGCGCCTGCAGATGTCACGCGCCTGGGAAGACCGCCCGCGCCCCACGGAGGCCGCTGCCATGCCCATCGACCCCGCCAGCCCCAAAGAATACATGACGAAGGTAAAACTCATGTATGACATGGCCCGGCTCGCGTTCGAGACTGATTCCACCCGCTCCATCTCGCTGATGCTCGACAGCATGGCCTCGCCCGCCATCGAGTTCGACGGCATCCAGTTCAAAGACACCTACCATTACACTTCGCACCACGGAAAATCCGCCGAAAAACTGAAGCTGCTCCGCGCCGCCGACGAACTGCACATGAAACTGCTGGGCGAACTGATTGCCGGACTGAAAGCAGCGAGCGAGGAAGGGGAGCCGCTCTTGGACCGCACGATGGTCGTCTATGGCTCGAACATGAACAGCGCGAACACTCATGCCACGACGAATCTGCCGATTCTCTTCGCTGGCGGTGGATTTAAGCACGGCCAGCATCTGGTCTTCGATAAAAACCGCGATTATCCGCTGCCGAATCTCTTCGTCTCCATGCTCCAACGCATGGGGATCGAGACCAACAAATTCGCTTCCGCCACTGGTACGATGCGGGGACTGGAAATGCTTTGAGTTGCTAGGCGGTCCGCGCAGCCGTTACGCGGCGATCGTTACGCAGGGATCACCGTCAACGCGAGAGGCGCTTGCACGTCGCTTTGCTTGGCCAAGGCGAGTTGCTGGGTTTTGACAATGCGCCGACTGAACTCACTTTGCCAACAGGTCAGCACTTCACGCTCAATTCAACTCTCAACTCCAAATGAAAACTACATTTGGAACTCAATTCCATTTAGTCTTCATCCTGCTCGCGCTCGCCTCCACGGCACTGACGGCGGATGCCGCTCGTTTGAATAAACCACTCTGAATTTCAATTCACGCATCGGCTGGGCCTGCTTCCAGTGAATCGGGACAAATGAATCAACATGAAACCCATGCCAAATCCGCTCACGTTCGCCGCCGTCACCAAGCTGGCGGCGCTGCTGGCTCTGGGCTTTGCTCTTTCACCCGCCCGCGCGCCTGCCGAGACCGTGGTCAACTGGCCCGGCGGCCGCATCGCCATCACCAGCGACGGCAACGCCCATGACAAAGACGACATCGGCGGCACACCCATGTCGCTGGCGCTCCTGTTTTCCGCCGGCTTGAAGGACAAGGTCGTGCATGTGGACTATGCGAATCACTTCGCGCATGAAGGCCACAAGGGCGAGGCCAACAAGCCGGCGATGATGGACGAGATGGTGGTCAGCACCGAGGGCGCGGCCGCACGCTTTGGCCGGCTCGACCCCGCGATGCTCTTCAATTGCCAGAGCCAACTCGACGCGGCGACGCGCAACTTCGTGCAACAAGCGCTGCGCTCCTCGGCCACCGATCCTCTGTGGTTTGTCTGCGCCGGGCCGATGACCACCGCCAACCGTTATCTGGAAGCGGTGCAGGCTGCGGACCCGGCCAAACTTGCGTTCATCCGCTGCATTTCCCACTCGGCGAACAACGGCAAGCATGACCCCACGCAGTCGTGGGAGCGGATGAAACGGGAATTTCCGACGGTGACGTATCTCCTGATCGCTAATCAGAATTCCGCCGGCGGCGAGCAGGGCCTCTGTTCGCCGTTGAAATATTGGGACTGGCTGAAAAATTCTCCGAACCCGGATCTCCGGTGGCTTTATGGCCGGAACCGGACCGCCCGGGTGAACGAAGGCAAGTTCGATGTCTCGGATGCGGGGATGGTTTACTACGTCATCTCGGGCGCAGGAAATGAGCGCGCCGGGGCGGTGGAATTCAAAGCATTGCTGGAGCATCCACAGGCGAGCCTGGAGCCCGCGAGACCCAACATCGTCTTCGTCCTCGTGGACGATCATCGCAACACCTCGCTGGGTTGCGCCGGTCATCCCCAGATCAAGACGCCGGTAATCGACAAACTCGCGGCCCAGGGCGTGCGCTTCAAAAATGCCTTCGTGCAAACCCCCATCTGCATGGCGAGCCGCGCCAATCTTTTCACCGGATTGACAACCACTACCCACGGCTATCACGCCAACCCCAGCACCCTCGTGCGTCAGGAGGACTTAGATACCAGCTTCCCCACGCGGCTCCGCCAGGCAGGCTACCAAACGGCCTTTTATGGCAAACAGCATGTCAACTGGGAGAAAGGCCTCAATGGGATGAGCAAAATGTTCGACGACCACGAGGTTCTGCATCGCAACCCCTACCTAAAAAAAATGCCCGACGGCAGCCTGCGGCACGTCGATGAGATCATCGGCGACAAGTCGGTCGCGTTCGTTCAGGCACAATCTGCGAAAAAACCTTTCTTCCTCTACATGAGCTTCAACATCTCGCACGCCGAGGACGGCGACAAGCGCCCCGGTTTTCACTACCAATGGCCGGTTGCGGAGGATGGCCTCTTCGAGGATATCGAGCCGATCCGCCCAAATCTCGACGATCCGAAATACTACCTCGCCACGCCCGATTTTCTGAAGACCACCATCAACCGCACGCGTTATTTTTGGGGATACGACACGCCCGAGAAATACCGCATTAACCTGCGGGCCATTTACCGCATGCTGGCCGGCATGGACCGCATCGTGGGCCGCGTTATGACGGCGATCCAAGAGCAAGGCCTCGCTGAAAACACCATCATCATCTACTCCGCCGACAACGGCTATTACATGGGCGACCGTGGCTTTCAGGGCAAGTGGTCGCACTACGACCAGTCGCTCCATGTGCCCCTCATCGTCTATGATCCCCGCCTGAAGCCTGATTTGCGCGGTCGCGTGCTGCAGGAGACGGTCGTGAGCCTCGACATCCCCACCACCATCCTGGATCTAGCGACAGTGCCCGTCCCGGCGAAATACCAAGGCACCACGCTGACGCCGCTACTGGCCGGCGCGCACCCGAAAAACTGGCGCACCGACTTCTATGTCGAGCATCACAGCAATCCCGCGCAAATCGCCACTTGGTTCGGCGTGCGCGACAATCGTTACACCTACGCCAATTACTATCTGAACGGAGCCGAGCTCCTCTACGACCGCGAGCGCGATCCCACCGAGCTAACCAACGTGGCGGCAGACCCCGCCTACGCCGCCATCTTCACTCAGCTCCAGCAGCGCAGCCTTGACTACAAAAAACAATACACGCGGCCTGCCACCTCTGTGCCGGACAATCCACCACTCACCGCACCTAAAAAAAGATTGAAGAAAGCCGCGAAGTAGATTGACGTCGCCCAATGATAAAAATTCTCTCTCTCGTCTTCGTCTTCGCCTTAGCCGCAGCCTGCGTCGTCAGCCCGAATGGATTGGGCGCCGCGCCGCCGAATGCCCCTCCCAACATCATCGTCATCATCACCGATGACATGGGCTTCTCGGACATTGGCTGCTACGGCGGCGAAATCCAGACGCCGAATATTGACATGCTCGCCGCAGGCGGCGTGAAGTTCTCGCAGTTCTACAACTGCGGCAAATGCGAGCCGAGCCGCGCGGCGCTCGTGACCGGGCACCAATGGTGGACGCACCATCCGAACGTCGCCATCCGCAAGGACAGCCCGAACTTCGGCGAAGTGCTTCGCGCCGCCAACTACCGCACGATGATGCTCGGCAAGTGGCACTGCGATGGAGTGCCGTTCGAACGCGGATTTGACCGGCACTTCGGCTTCATGGGAGGCGGCACGGATTTCCTTCTCGGCGACAAGTCGTTTACGCTCGATGGCAAACCCTGGGCCGTGCCGCAGGAGAACTTCTACGTCACGACCGCGCTGACTGACCACGCGGTGAAGTTTATTCGCGAGGAAAATCGGACGCATCCTGACCAGCCGTTCTTTATGTATCTCGCCTACAATGCGCCCCACGCGCCCATTCAGGTGCCGGCGGCGGAGGTCGCGAAATATCGCGGCAAATATCTCCAGGGCTGGGATGCCATTCGCCAGGCGCGGTTCGAAAAACAGCAGAAGCTCGGACTCGCCGGTCCGGGCTGGCACTTGCCGGAGCGCCCGGCGAACATTCCCCCTTGGGATGCCCTCAATGCGAAAGCCAGGAATTTCGAGGACCTGCGGATGGCCACCTACGCGGCGATGGTGGATTGCGTGGATCAGGGTGTGGGTCGCGTGCTGCAGACGCTCGATGAACTGAAACTCCGCGAGAACACGCTGGTCATTTTCCTCAACGACAACGGCGCAAGTCCGAACGATCGCGTTCGCCGTGGGGAGTTCGGAACGCCGGGCACGACTTGGAATGTCGGCCTCGGCTGGGCGCACCTCTCCAGCACGCCATTCAAATACTACAAGCGCACGCAGCACAGCGGCGGCGTCACGACGCCCTGCATCGCGCAGTGGCCGGCGGCGATCGAACCGCGCAAGAAGTTCGAGGACCAGCCCTGCCACGTGACCGACCTCCTGCCCACACTCATAGACGTGGCAGGCGGCAGCTACCCGGCAAACTTTGGTGGCAAGCAGCATCCTCCGCTGCCCGGTAGTTCGTTTGCGCCGATTCTGAAGACCGGCGAGAAACTTCCCGACCGCACGCTCTACTTTTCTCTCTTCAACAACATGGCAATCGTGGACCGCGGCTGGCGAATGGTGACGGCCTATGGCCAGCCGTGGCAGCTCTATGATCTCACCACGGACCGCACGGAAACAAACGACCTTGCGCAGCAGCGGCCCGACAAGCTCGCCGAGATGCTGGCGCTGCAGAAAACCTTCTACGAACGGCCAGACGTCCGGTTGCGGCTGCAATCGGGTGAACGCGAACCGGGCTACGCGCCCATCTATCGGGCCGATGGAAAGATCGGCCCTGGCTCCAAGGAAAATCCGGAAAATCCCGACCTGGCGATTCTGGTGGCAAAGGAAAACGCCGCCGGTCGGCAGCTCACGGCGCTGGATATCAAAAAGCTGCGCGAACAGACCGCCTCGAAGAAGCCAGAGACGGATGGCCAGCCCGCGCCAAAGAAGAAGAAAAAGAAGGCCTCACCGTGACGAAAATATTATTGCTCTTACTTTGTTTGTTTCAGATCGCCAGTTTCGCCTGCCTGGTTGCCGGGGCCAAGCCCAACATCCTTCTCTTCGTCGCCGATGATCTCGGCTACCGCTATCTGGGCTGCTACGGTGCGACGAAGGTCAGGACGCCACGAATCGACAAGCTTGCCGGCGATGGTGTGCGCTTCACCGATGCGCACTCCACTTCTACGCCCACCCGCACTGCCTTGCTCGGCCACATCGTCCTCGCACTTTGGCTATCGGTGCCATTGGCCAGTGCATTCGGTCCGGGCAAATCACCTCGCAACGAGACCGCCGCGTTCATGAAGAACACACCGCGCCGAAAACCATGCACTGGGCCAATCGCATACACCTCTCCCTTACTACTCACGCGAGATTAACCCATGTTTAAGCACCGTCGCAAGTGTTTCATCCGCTGCGGATTTACGCTGGTCGAGCTCTTGGTGGTAATTGCAATCATCGGCGCGCTCGTGGCCCTGCTATTGCCCGCTGTCCAAGCGGCCCGCGAATCAGCGCGGCGCATGCAATGCTCGAACAATCTCAAGAATCTGGGATTGGGTCTGCACATGTATGCGGACACCTACAAAAAGTTTCCTTACGCCAGCAATTTTGCCGATTCGATTGCGGCGTGTGGCGATTTCACGGCGGTGGGAGTGCCGCACCATAGCGGCAACTTCGCGCTACTGCCCTATCTGGAGCAGAAAGCGCTTTTCGACCAGGTGAACATCAATCAATCGCTCGACAGCGGTGCTGCGAATCGAAATCTGTTGCGCGGCCAGTTCTTGGCGGTATTTACCTGTCCGAGCAACGCGCTGAAACGAACGGGGCGCGCCGTCAATGGAGCCAATTTCAATGGTTTTGATGGACCGGTGCAGGAAGGCATGTATCGCTTTAGTGGCGGCACGATGAACAACACAATGGTGAATACGCGCGACTGTACTACAGCGGCAGACAGCTTCTGCTTGCACAGGGACGGAGGAATCAATGGGGGTTGGACGTGTGTGCATACGAATCCTTCGGCCGTCCGCGGTGTGTTTGCTAGAGGTGTAACAAAATACGAACTGAAGGACATCACGGATGGCACGAGCAACACGATCCTGATGGGAGAGACGAAGCCTCACTACACGGAATTCGGGGCGCTCTGGACGTGGAATGTTCCCACGACGCTGTTTTCCTTGAAGCTCAACAGCAGCTTTCTGAAAACGGCGGAACGAAATCGCACGGTAAGTTGGCTCGACGCCCAGGGACACGCCAGTTACCACCCCGGAGGGGCCCAGTTCGTCATGGCCGACGGCTCCGTTCGGTTTCTATCCGATGCGATTAATTACCCGACCTACTGTTTGTTTGGCGATTTGTCAGATGGGCAGCCGATTCCTGAACTTTAAGCTGAAAGTGTAGTCGTCGTGATCCTTCACAAGAACCGGGATTCCATCCGAGTGGCTAAAACACCCTGCCAATGTCTGCTCGTGTTTCTATTCCTCACGGCGCTCGCGGGTTGCGGCGATAATCGCGGTCGAGTTCCCGTCACGGGGAGCGTATTGTTCGACGGCAAGCCTTTGGAGTCTGGCAGCATCCGGCTTGGTGGAGATCAGGGAGCTGCGGGAGTTGGTGCGATTGTCAATGGAAAGTTCTCGCTCAACGAAAGTGGAAGCCAGAATGGAGTGCTGCCGGGCAAGTACGAAGTACTCATCAGCTCGTGGATCGAGGAGCGCGGTTCGGTTCGCAAAGATGGCAGCTTCAGTCCGGGCATCACACGCATCCCGCTCATCTATCTTGAACCTGCAAAATCCGGTCTTGCCACGGAAGTCAAAGCGAAGCAGAAAAACCAATTCACGTTTGAGCTGAAATCGGACGTGCAGGATAAAGGTAGAGCGAATGCCACGCCGGCACCTCTTTAGGCTTGCGGAGCCACCCCCGTGGAACCGCAGGCAAAACAGCAAGAGCTGAAGGAAAATATCCAGAGATTGGATTGGTCACGAGGTTCGGAATTGGCCGACTGCGGAGTGTTCAGCTATGATCGTTGCCATGGGTTCTCTCCGGTTGAAACTATGGCGCACATGTCTGGCAGGCATTCTTGCCATCGTTTCGACCGCGCGCGCCGAGCAGGACGCGACCAAGGAGGGCCTGGCCTATTTTGAACAGCACATTCGGCCGCTGCTTGCGGAACGTTGCTACTCCTGTCACTCGGCACGCGACAATAAGCAAAAAGGCGGATTGCTCCTCGATAGCCGCACGGGATGGACGAAGGGGGGCGACCAGGGACCGGCAATGATACCAGGAGATGCGGATGCGAGTTTGTTGATCCGGGCTGTCCGCTACACCGATCCTGACTTGCAGATGCCTCCGGACAGGCCGCTTTCCAAGGAGGCCGTGGGCCGCTTGGAACAATGGGTAAAGATGGGCGCGCCCGATCCGCGGGATGGTCTGGCTCTGGAGAAAGCGCGCCAGGGCCGCCCGTCAGACCCGATCGCTGGTCGCGAGCATTGGGCTTTTCGTCCGCTGAGCGAACCGAGGCCGCCGGCGGTCGCTGCGTCCGCTTGGCCTCGGTTGCCAATCGACTCCTTCATTTTAGAGAAGCTGGCGGCAGTTCCTTTGCGGCCGGTGCCGGATGCCGATGGTCGCACGCTGCTGCGGCGCATCCATTTTCAGCTCGTCGGATTGCCGCCGACTCCCGAACAAGTCTCCGAATTTCTGGCCGACGAGCGGCCGGATGCAATGGAGCGAGTCGTTGACCAGCTTCTGGCCGCGCCCCAATTCGGCGAGCGGTGGGGGCGGCATTGGCTCGACCTGGCGCGCTACGCCGATTCCAATGGACTCGATGAAAACTTTCTCTTCCGCGAAGCCTGGCGGTACCGTAATTGGGTGATTGCCGCGGTAAATAGCGATCTTCCGTTCGATCGGTATCTGACCGAACAACTTGCCGGAGACTTGCTTCCGTTCGACTCCATCCAGCAGCGCGACCGGCAGCGAATCGCTGCTGGCTTTCTGGTAGTTGGCCCCAAGCTGCTGCTCGGCAACGATCCGAACCAACGGCGGATGGACGTTGCCGACGAACAGATTGACACGGTCGGCCGCGCCGTGCTCGCCCAGACATTGGGTTGCGCCCGCTGCCACGATCATAAGTTCGATCCGGTTCCCACCACCGACTACTACGCGCTGGCCGGAATTTTTACTTCCACGCAGGTCATGCAACGTCGCCATATGCTCAATCAGCAACGGCAAATGGAGCGCCTCGTCGGGCTCCAGGCCGACGGCGACGAGCTAAACTCGGCCTACGAGACCTATTGGCGCGAGCAGCCCAAACGAAAGGAGCGGGAGAAACAGGCCCAATCCGCTCTGGCTCTTGTGGAAAAGGGTGATGACGAATCGCTCCAAGAATTGGCTGAGAAAAACGAGGATGCTGTCGCACCCGGCGCTGCCGACATCAGCCGGCCCAAGGAAGAGCGAGTCGCCGCCCAGAAGGAATTGCTCGCGCAGGTACAGTCGGGGTTGGCGAACCCTCCCAAAATACCACCGCGGGCCATGATCCCCTCTGATGTCGATAAGCCCGCCGATGAAGCGGTCCGACTCGCCGGCCAGTTCAATCGTCTCGGAGAGCAGGTTCCCCGCGGCTTTCTGCGCGTGATCAGCGACGTGCCCGCGGCGATTCCGGCGGGACAGAGCGGGCGGATCGAGCTGGCCCAGTGGCTGACGGATGCCGAGCATGGAGCAGGCCAACTCGCGGCCCGCGTACACGCCAACCGCGTGTGGCATCATTTAATCGGCCGCGGCCTCGTCCGCACGGTCGATAATTTTGGGCGGACGGGAGAAGCGGCGAGCCATCCCGAACTGCTGGACTATCTCGCGGGCCAGTTGATCGAGTCGGGCTGGTCGCTCAAACATCTCGCGCGGCAGATTGTTTTGAGCCGGACTTTTGCCCTCAGCAGCCGTCGTGACGAGCAGGGTGATGCGATCGACCCCGAAAATCGCCTGCTGTGGCGCGGCACGCGGCGTCGCCTCGAACCGGAAGCCTTACGGGATGCGATGCTCTCGGCTGCGGGTCAGTTGGATCTCGCGCCGCGAGAGTCCACCGTCGCGTACCTGGGCGATCAGGCCACGGCCGTGGGGGAAAACAAGAATCGTCGGCGCACCGATTTTCCTTGTCGCAGCGTCTATCTGCCGGTGATCCGCAACGACTTGCCCGAGCTGTTTGACGTGTTTGACTTCGCCAACCCACATGCCAGCACGGGAATGCGGCCCCAAACGATGGTGGCGACGCAGGGGCTGTTTCTGCTCAACGATGGTTCCGTGATGGCGGCCGCGGAAGCCACGGCGCGGCGCTTGCTTGCGGACCACGCGTCTGCCTCCGATGATGATTTGGTAGATGTGCTCTTCGCTTTGCTTCTCAATTCATCGCCGTCGGAGGACGAGCGAGCCGAAATCAATGCGTTCGTCCGCCAAACGAAGAGCCGCATTGCGGCCGACGGCGGCCAAGACGCGGATCTGCAAGCGTGGTCGCGGGCTTGCCAGGCCCTGTTTGCTTCCAGCCGCTTTCAAATACTGGATTAAAACGATGCCCTGCCATCAATTTGTGCAGACTACGACGCGCCGCGACATGCTGCGGGCGAGCGCCTGCGGGTTTGGTCAACTCGTGCTCACGGCGCTCGCTGCGCAAAGCGCCCGGTCCGAGAACCGATCCACCGCCGGCCCGATCCCACTGCCAGCACCGCATTTTCCGCCGCGTGCGCGACGAATTATCTTCCTGTTCATGTGGGGCGGGCCGAGTCACGTCGATCTGTTTGATCCCAAACCCCGGCTGAATGCGGAAGACGGAAACCAGCTTGCCGGAAAGACTGTTGGCAGCGACCGCGATCAACTGGGCAAGCTCCTCGGGTCGCCTTTCCGTTTCTCGCAACATGGCGAAGGTGGTATCTGGATCAGCGAACTCTTTCCCGAACTGGCCCGCCAGGCAGATCGGCTCTGCGTCGTCCGATCGATGCACACCGAAGGAAGTGCGCACGGCGAGGCGCTCTTGCGGCTGCATACCGGTCAGGCGAATCTCGTCCGGCCGAGCGTGGGGGCCTGGATCAGCTACGGCCTGGGGAGCGACAACGAGAATTTGCCGGCGTTTATCACGATCTCGCCTCCGCGCGGACATGGAGGAGTGCAAAATTATGGCAGCGCGTTTTTGCCGGCCTTGCACCAGGGTACCGCCATCGGCTCGGCCGAAATTCCGATTGCTAAAGCCGTCGTTTCCAACCTCGGCAATTCGCGGCTGAAGACAAGCGAGCAGCGCGAGCAACTCGACCTCATTCAATCCCTCAACCGGCGGCACGCCCGCGCCGCGGGGGATAATCAGCAAATCGAAGGGCTCATCGCCAACTATGAGCTGGCGTTTCGTATGCAATCGACGATGCCCGCGATCATGAGCTTGAACGACGAGTCCCAGGAAACGCACGATCTCTACGGAATCGGTTCCGAATCGACCGACAATTTCGGACGCCAGTGCCTGCTGGCCAGAAAGTTTTCCGAGCGCGGCGTGCGCTACATCCAAGTCTCGACGAACTACACCTGGGACCATCACAAGAAAGTGAAGGAAGGAAGCATCGCCGAGTCCGCCAAAGTGGATCGTCCCATCGCCGGCCTGCTCGCCGACCTGGCGCGGCGCGGGCTCTTGGAAGACACTCTGGTGGTGTGGGGTGCCGAGTTCGGCCGGACACCGATGGTCGAAAACGGCGACGGTCGCAATCACCATCCTCAGGCCTTCACCATGTGGCTGGCCGGTGGCGGAGTGCGCGGCGGGCTCACCTACGGCTCGACCGATGATTTTGGTTATCGCCCCGTCGAAACCCCCGTCCACATGCACGACCTGCACGCGACATTGCTCTACGCCCTCGGACTGGACCACGAGCGCTTGACCTACCGCCACGCTGGCCGCGACTTTCGCCTGACGGACGTTTACGGCAGTGTCGTCCGCGAGATTCTGCTTTGAGGGCGCAGTGTTGGGCATGACGGCCATCCTGAAAACACGGGGGGGCGCAATCCGGGGCAGCATTGGCAACGCAAATGCGACGCGAGTACAATCCAAACCCAATGTGATTTCGCCGGTCATCGCGTCAGTACAAGGACTTACAACGCTACTGCAATTCAAACCCATCGGTGCTACGCACCAGAACAATCTGGAGTTTTCTGCGCGAGTTCTCGCCAATTTCAGGACATCAAAATAAAGTGCCCCAAATCGATCTCCCTTCCGTTGCCAACCAGGAGTTTTTCAAGCGATCATTGAGGCATGCCCTCAACCACCCGCACCCAGCGCCGTTATGATCACCGCCTCCGGGAACTGGTCTGCAATGCCAAGAACGTTGACGTGGCGGTCCGGAATGGAGTGCCCAGGTCCACAGCGCGAGGGTGGCTTGGCGATCCGCGCCGTCACCTGGTCGGCGAACCGTCGCTTCCCCGCCCGCTCGACGACGGCGCTGAGCAGGATGTAGCCGTGGGTCGAGCAAGAGTACTTCGTGCCCGGCGTGTTGACGAGCGGGGAATCCTTGAACTGGTCGAGTGCCACGACCACATCGGCGAAGGGGTGGGGGTTGGAGTACGACCTCTCGGTTCGCACCACGGGCCCGTTCGCGTAAAGGACGATTCCGCCTTGGTGGCGCAGGAGGTCGCGGGCGGTGATCTTCACCCCTTTGTCGGGAAACTCGGGCACATAGGTCCGCACGTCGGCGTCGAGGTCGAGCAGGCCCTTCTCCGAGAGTTGGAGAGCGGCGATGGCCGTGACCGGTTTGGAGATGGATGCCCAGCGGAATTGGGTGATGGCGGGGTCCACCGGCACACCCTTCTCCCGGTCGGCGAAGCCGTATCCCTTCGTCCACGCGATCGCCCCGTCGTCGATAACGACGATGGCCAAGCCGACGATCTCCTGTCGCGCGATCTCCGCCCGGACTTTCGCATCGACGCGGTCGGCGTGGGCATAGGGACGCTCCTGGGCGATGGCGGGTGTTGTGACGAGGAACAGCAGGAGGGCGAGGGGGCGATTCATGACGACTCCGCGATCGTTGTGGTCCGGAACGGCTCGACAAAACGTATTCGCACCGACGTCGGCTTTCTTAGGGAACTACCATCACTCGATCCGCACCCCGAACCAATGGGGCTCGTGCAGCAGGCTAAGCGGCCCTCTCAGCGACGGACGAAAATCGGACGAGCAGCAGGCCGGCAACGCTAAGGCGACCGACACAGAGAACCGATGTAAATGCCGCCGACGGGAGCACCCACGCTTTCCGCCGCCATTTCGTTCTCGAACCCGTCTCGACGGCAAGGATCTAGGTTTATTCCCGAGAACCCGTCAGACCGGCAGGTTTCCGATATCGATCAGAATACGACCGAATTATGCCGGGTGCCGCCGGGCTTGTCCGAGATTGCCGTACGTTTGTTGACGCTCGAATTTGGTGCCGAGAACCCAGACGTATTGTGGGAATCTCGATCGTTTGGAGGTTGGCCGCCGAAATGGCTCGAAAGGCGGCGCATCATTCCAACGTTTTTTGAAACGCATGTTGTTACCGACTTGTATGCGATGCAGCCTCTTTCTTTGTCAAACTCTCGAGCCCTTCCGCTGGCGACAAGGTCTGGGTCATCGACGCGAATCGAACCGTGTATGTTTATAGCAACACCGGTGCTCTGCTCGGTTCTAGATTGCCCGGGCAACTCAATGGCTCCGCCCAGCCCACAGGCATCGCCACCAACGGCACGGATATCTGGATCGTCGTCGATAGCAAGTCCGATTCTGTGTTCCCTAATGCTGGGGCGCATCTCGCCTTTCGGGCGTCACGCTGCCATAAGCAGCTTCGCAATAAGTTCCAGCAACAAAGACTCGTCGGACTTTTTAACCGACGGCGCATACATCTTGGTCCTCAACAACACCCCTAGCACCGATAAAGTCTTCAAATACACCGTCGGCGGCCGGTGAGAGATTATCACTCGCGTTCTACTTCAATCGCCGACAGGATCGGCTCACCTTTCTTCGGACTCAGCTCCACGACGAGATTGTCGGCGACTTCCACGCGATTGAATTCGCGCGTCAGGGCCCGCTCGCTGCCGCCGGCTGCCTGAACAACATCGAGTTCAGCAGCGACGGTTTCGCCCTGCAACTTCACGTCAAATACTCGTTCACCACGCTTAGTATCTTTGGCAAGCTCGGCAAAATGCAGCGTCACACGGTAGCGTGCCGGCGCGTCATCCTTGCCAAGCAAAGGAAGCTCAAAGCGAGTCAAACCGTGGGCCTGCGAAGTGTACAGCCAGCCGACGCGGGCGTTTTCCACTTTGAGGGACTCTTCATTGCGTGCCTCGAACGCACCCCCTGCCATCAGCTTGGGCTCGATGTCGAAAGAGTATTCCATCCGGCCGACGGTCGCCGGACGCGGATAAGCTAGCCACAAGCGGTTAAATCCGTCCCGGCGATCGCCAGGAGCCCCCAGATTCACCGCCAGATTTTTCACCGGCTTAGTTGGCCCGGCCACGCTGAAGATGCCCCAGGCGGGCGAACGGTCTTCGCGCGGCTCCAGCACCACCGTCGAGGTGATCGAGAACAAGCACACGCAGCCGGCGCTGGCCTCGGGAATCACGACCAGGCCGTTGCTGGGAATGGCGTTGATCCAGCAGCCCAGCCGTTGCCCGGCAAAATGCTTGGTGCCACTGTCAGCGTACAGGTCGTAATAGCCAATAAAGCCGGATCGGAAGAACATCATGTTGGGGGTTGTTGTGACCACGCCGCAATGGTGGCCAGGCCGACTGAATTGCCAGGCCGACGACTCGCCGGTGATCGGGTTGGCCCGCTGCCTGGGCTCGCCCGTGCGCAGTTCGAAGGCCCACGGTTCGGCGATCACCATGTTCTGAAGGATCGTCGGCCGGTTCATATAGTTGGCATCGCGCGACCACAACTTCTCGCCGCTTTTGGCGTCCAGCATTACCAGCCGCCGCTGACTGAACTCGCCGGCCAGAAACTGCTTCCAATAGTGTCCGTTGGCATTCGCGCCACAAATCAGCAGATAGCCCGTTTTGTGCATCAGAGCCAAGTTGCCGCCCCCCGCGCCGACGTTGGTGCAATTGGTCACGTCGATAGCCCGCCGCCAGACGGCCTCTCCCGTTTTCGCATCGAGCGCAACCGCCGTGCGGACGTCCAGCTTCTTCAGCTCCTCCTCTTTCTTCTTCGCCTGTTCGGGCGTCAGGTCTTTCAAGGCAGTTTGGTCCTGCCGCAACATCGCTTCACGCTCGTCCTGCGAAAGCGTGCTTTCCACGAAAAACATCTGGCCGTCACCGATGGTGATAGTCACATGCATGATGTGCGGGCCGCGATAGGTCCACAGCCGCTGACCCGTCTTCGCATCGACGGCAAAAATCGCGTCGGTATCGCTTTTCACGGTGAGCCCGCGTCGCTTGAGGGCGTCCGACAAGTCGCCACGGATGGTGCTCGTGCCGTACAGGATGCCTTCGTGATGCGCCACGTAGCCCCAGTCGCGCTGGATGCCGTCGCTAGATGGGAGCGTCTTGTGCTGCGCCTTGATCTTTCCCGTGGCCGCGTCCAATTGGGTGCAGGTATCGCCCACCGCGACAAACAGCGAGTCGTCGTTGGCCGCTAGATTGCTGGTCTCGTTGTTGTTGAAGACTCCGGTGCGGATCGCGCCAGGATTCTTATATTCCCAGAGGAACTGTCCATTGTACGCGTCGTAGGCCCGCACGCTGTCGGTCCCTTGCGTGAAAAAACGGCCATTGGTCGAGAGCGGCGCGGCAGCCGCCTCATGCCGGTTGATTGTCTTATTCGGCCCAGGATCGCCGTACCACAATACGCCTAGCGATCCTTTCACCCGCAGATCGTTGCTGAAGCAAGCATTGTCCGGGCTGCCGTACTGGTGCGACCAATCCCCCGCGCCGGCCAATTTGCCCCGCCGCAAAACAGCCCAATTATTCACAACCTCGACCTGAGCGTCGTCGCGCAGGTACATACTCATCAGCGACGTCTTTAAGGCTTCCGTGGCAATCGGCAGTGCCCCCTCCGAGCGCGGCGCTCCAAAACAGGCCACCCCGCCGCACGGCTTCACGTAGCGGCCAAGCTCCACAGCCGTCGCCGGCAATTTCCCGCTCGACAACATGCTGTCGGAAACGACCAGGTTGGCGAAATAGTTGGATAGCCCTGTCTCATCTGGTTTTCCCGTAAACACGGTCACGCGGGTTCCATACCAACCCGCCGCGGCGAATCGCTCGCGGGAACGCTGCACCTTCGCTGCGTCAGGCTCGACGGCATAAATCCGCATGCGTGGCGCTTGCCGCGCGATTTCATAAGCCAGCCGGCCCTCTTCGCTTCCTAAGACCAGGCAAAATCCCGCATCTACGTCGCTCGTGGCCAGAATTTCTCGTGCGGACTGCTCATAGAACTGGCTGCGGTCGTCGCGCGAGAACGCATCCGCCTTTGGCGAAGCAGAACGGACCACTGACGTCCCCGTGGCGGCTGAACCATTAGCATACGTGTAGATCGTGCCTCGATTGGTGCTGACAAAGAGCCGCCCGGCTGCAACGGCCAGACCGCGAACCTCGCCATCCGCTTTGGCCGACCAGAGTTCGCGACCGTCCGCCACATCGAATGCACGAACCTCATCCATCGCGCCCACCAAAACGGCATTGCCCGTCAGCGCGATGGAGGACTCGGCCTCGAACGGCTTCTTCCAAAGAATGCCCCCTTGCGTCAGTTCCTCCATTTGCCGGTCGATCTCGGCCAGCTTGGCCCGATCGCTGCGAAACGTACTCCGCGTCGCATACAGTTCCTGTCGCTTCAGAGTCGCCTTACGATGAACCTCGCGATCGACGGCGATTACTTCCTTGCCCGTGGCGATATAGGCGTTCGCGCCGCGAAAAGTTAGCTGCTGGCCGGGAATATAAGCAAAACCCGCGGCACCGGTCTTCTCGTTCAGCGCCAGGAAGTGATGCGAGCCGGCTGAGTAAAGTTGCCCGTCGCTTAGTAGCGCCTGAGTGCCCCCTACTTCGCCGCCCGCGGTGTTGCGCCAGCCGTAGCTTTTCTTGAAAACATGCTCGCCCGTCTTCCGATCGAACGCCGCCGGCAGCGAATTGCCGGAAGGCACGAATAACAAATCCTCGTTCGCTAGCAGATAGCCCTGCGGCGAGAGATCGTCGCGTCCCGCATCCCGCTGGCTGATCCGGTCGTTCTTCCACAAGAGCTTGCCCGTCCGTGCATCGGCAGCACAGAGGAACACGGTCTCGTGTGGGAAAATACCCGCCCCGAAATAAGCCACGTCGTCGGCGATCAAGACCCCCGTGCGAACAGGCCACCGCGAAATCATCTGCCCGCGAGCGAGCAGACGCTCCTCGCGCGGCCCGACGCGGAGCTTCCATACTTCCTGCCCGGTCGTTGCCTCGACGCAATAGACGCAGCCGTCATCGGAGCCGAAATAAACCCGCCCTTGATGGACGGTCGGCGTCAATCGCACCGCGCCCCCCGTGAAAATACGCCACACGGTCTGGCCTGTCACCGCATCGACACACCGCACCTGATGATCGACCGACGAGCCAAAATAGACGCGGTCACCCACGGCCGCGACATGATGTGCATCGTCGAACCGAGCGCGATGCTTCATCACCAGGCCTTCAATCGGCTCGTTCCGTGGCCCTTCCCAGGCTGACTCGGTCGCAGCATCCGATTGAAATTGCCACTGCAACTGCATAGGAAACTTCAGCGCCTCGCCCGTTACTCCCACCCGCGTGTTGTCCTTAAGATAGGTTGGCCAGTCCTCGGCCACGGCCCAAGAGCACGACAACAGGAAACCCAAGATTGCGACCAGCGAGCGGCAAGACATCACGTCACCTAAGACTGGGAGGAGCGGCGAGAACCGATAGGCAGGAAGCCGGATTCTAACGGACCGCAAAGCGACAAGCAAAGCCAGCTAGTTGTGCCGCCGGCCTCCGGGCTCGTCCGAGATACCCAACCGTTTGGTGAAGCACGATTTTCGTGCCGACAAGTCGTACGTTTTGTAAGAATTGCGACCGACGGGTCCCTGACCGCTCAAATCGCTTGAATTGCGGCGGCAACATTCGAACGTTTTTTAGGAGCGAACATTAGGGCACAGACACGCCGTAGCAGCTTGTGGTTCAGTGCTGCGACGCAAACTCCTGCGCCGACATAACTTGACTCCATTTTTACACCGCACGCCAGCTGCGCACGGAATTCGCAGTCTGGCGAGCGTTCTCCAAAGACCCCGATGTTCATCCTAGCCAAATTGCCCGCCGTACCCAGAAATAAGCCATAAGTCCCAACCAAGCTGGGTCCAAAGTGCTCGAATGTGCTCGCAAAAGATTGCGAATTGCTCATGAGACAGTAGGATAACGCCATGACTTCAACCACCAGATTTATCGTCTCGTTCGATTGGCGGATCGGCGTCTTATTCTTCGCCTTTGCTGTCGTCCTCGTCCCTTCCCGGTGCGTGGCGGAGGAGACCGCCGACGGGCAGGGCCACTGGGCGTTTCAGCCGCTGGCCCGCCCGCAGGTTCCGGAAGTAAAGAACGAGCGGTGGGCCCAATCGAATGTGGACCGCTTCATCCTCGCGCGGCAGGAAGCGATGGGGCTTGCACCGAATCCCCGAGTGGACGCTCGCCGCCTGGTTCGCCGGGTCTATTTCGACCTCACTGGCCTGCCCCCGACTCCGGGGGAAGTTGATGCGTTCGTCGCGGACACGTCGCCGCGGG
>JANNTN010000610.1:0-9238 GCA_031394445.1 Anatilimnocola sp. | reverse complement strand
ATTCGAATCCGCCAGCAAAATCGCCTGCCCTTTGTCGTATCGGCCCCCCTTCCATTGTCGCTTGCCGTCCTCAAGGCTGAGGCAAGCGAAGATGGTATTGTCAAAGCCATAGAGATAACCTTGATGCACCAAAATGTCGTTGAAGTCCGGTTTCATGTCGAGCGAAGTCCAAATCTCTTCCAGCTCAAGCTTGTTTTCCTTTTGCGAGGCTTGCACCAGCCGCGTGCCCGTGCCGAGCCCCGACGGGATGATGATTTTGTCGCCGGCTATGACTTGCGGTTGCAGAGCCCGGTAGCCGCTGTGTGGAAAGGGGTAGTCTAGGATCACCTCGCCCGTATCCGGCTGATAAAGATGCAGCCCCAACTCGGAAAGTAGTGCGAGATATTTGGCGCCAAGAACTTCAATCATTTGCGCCGATGCGTACGACATCTTGCCGGCCGGCGCTGACCAGGCGACATCGCCATTCTTCATGTCGAATGCGAAAATGCGTCCTTCCTTGGCCTGCTCACTCCCGGCATAGACAATCACGGTGCCCGAATAAACACAAGGCGAGGAACTAAAGCCCCACATCGGAGGCTTGATCTTAGCCACATCGCATAAGTTGACCTTCCAAACGCTTTCGCCGTTCTTCGCGTCAAGCTTGAGCAGTTTGCCGTCGGCGCCCAAGGCATAGACATAACCTTCGTGAATCGTCGGCGTCGCCCGCGGACCTAGCCCGCCGAGCGAGTCGAAGAATCGCCCCGGTTCCGCATGGGTCCAAGTCTCTTTTCCCGCGTTAGCGTCATAGCAAACGACAAACTCGGATTCGCCGCGCTGCTCTTGTGTCACCAGGTATGGACCAGCCACGGCAAATGAACTCCAGGCTGGCCCGATGGCAATCCGCCACAACTCTTTCGGTGGATTGGCCTGCCAGTCGTCGCTGAATCGCAATTCGCGCTGGACGCCATCGTGATTTGGGCCGCGCAGTCCTGGCCATTCCGGCCGCATAAACGCCTGCGTGCCACGCTCATCAATGGTTTCTTTCTGGGCCGGCTCGGATTGGCCGCGCTGTGCCAGGAATCGATCTTCCGCCGACTCGTCCCATCTCCACTGGAGGCCAAAATTAAAATTTCCCCAGACACCATCGGTCTTCAAAAACAGCGAAACGCTACCAAGCAAGGCGGCAATCGCCAAGGAATACCACAAGCGGTTTTTATTGAGCGTCCGCCCAAACACCAAGGCCCCTAAGGCAAATCCAGCGACGGTCGTGGGAATCGTGAGGACCATCATGAGTGGCCCCAAAAGTGACGAGTGGCTTAATCCGATCACGACAACCAGAAGGACGACGATCGAGATCACACCCAGCAATCGCTCCCACCAGCGGGCTCGGCTTACCAGACAAAACCACAACAAGATCGCCAAACTCACGAGCAGCGGCCCGAATGCGCTAACCATCCAAATGTTCGCGGGAGCGTTTTGGATCAGGCTGGGAACCAAGCGCGCGACAATCATCCAGGGCAAAAGCAGGAGTGGAATCCACACCCTCCAAGGCTTCCAAGGATGGGTGGTGATGGGATTGGCGGCGGCTTGTGGTTGCGATTCACTCATGATTACTTTTCGCGCAAGGCTTCTGTTTATTGGATTTCGTAGCTATCAGGTGCGCTTGCAGACGCCGCAGGCGGTCGTCCCAGAACCGTTCGTATCGCGCGAGCCAGTCCCGCACGGATGCGAGTTGTTGGGGGACGAGATGGTAGCGGCGTTCGCGGCCGTGTCGCTGCTCGGTCACGAGGCCGGAATCGAGCAAGATGCGGAGGTGCTGCGAGACGGCGGGGCGGCTCATCCGAAAATGTCCCGCCAGCGCGCTCACGGAGCGGTCGGTCTCCGCGAGCAGGTCGAGCATGTGGCGCCGCGCGGGATGGCTAATAGCTGTGAACACGTCGGGTTCGCGATTGGAAGTCACGACCATGCCGCCAATATACGTAAGTGATTGCTTACGTGCCAAGCTGAATTGAGCTTCGCGCAGGGCATCGTCGGAGACCGGCCACAACGCAGGCGTTTTCGACGTAGGATGCGTTTCCACTGGAGGCGGCGAAGGCGAAGTTGTTGGAGTCGTTGCGGCAGGAAATTTGCTATTGTTGAGGTTGCTGGCAGGGTGTTTTCGATTTAACGGAAAGACAAGTGTTCGGCGCAGCCCCCTCATCCCCGGCCCTTCTCCCCCGGTTCTCTGCTCGGAGTACCGAGAGCGTACCGGGGGAGAAGGGAGCCAGTTTTTTGGGTGGTTGGGAGTGGCCTTGGCGTGGCGGAAGGGGTGATTCAGGACGTGGCGCGATGGTCCGCGCGCCAGTTTGCCAGATTGATTTAGGCACCTTGCCGCTCCACTCAGTGACGAACCCCGAGCCCTCAAATCCTGCCACTCGGCGCGCCGTTTGCACATGAACAAATGTTCTAATGGCCGCCTGCCATTTTGGCCCGTTGGTCCCGCGCTCTTTCCCAACTTGGTTGCCCGCATTAATCAGCCGACGTTGCCCAGCCAGCCGCTCAAAGTTGGTCGGCGAGGCACTTCGGCCCTTGGAAAGAAAGAGGGGGGGAGGGTTCTCGCGAACCTGGGACTGAAGTCCCAGGCTGTATTCCTGGGCCGCTTCGCGGCTAGTGATTCCTGGGCCGCTTTGCGGCTAGCGATTCCGGGCCGCTTCGCGGCGGGAGATTTTTTTGACGCTGCGCGGCTGGGCTGGCGAAACAAACGCATTTCGCCGCGAAGCGGCATCGGCATAGAGCCTGGGGCCTCGGCCCCAGGTCTCCAATCCACGCCTGAAACTTTGCCAGCCGCGAAGCGGCGCAGGCGTGTTAAACGTCACCCCCACAAATACTGCTCGTCATACTCCACACCATGTTTTTCCAGCAGCAGCAGGAGTTCCTCCTGAAACGTCTTGCGTCGATGATGCTGCTCCTGATTTTGTACATACAATCGCACTGCATCCAATTGTGATGCACTGACGGTAAACGCCGCATATCCTCTCTGCCATTCAAACCGCCCTGGACTCTTTGGCTGCTCGTTCAACCACTTCGATGATTTCGATTTGATAATCTTGACCATCGTCGCGACCGACGGCTCGGCCTTGAACCGCACGACCAGATGCACGTGGTCGGGCATGCCTCCAATCTCCAGCAGCTTGCCACCTTCGCCGCGAATGATGCCGCCAATGTATTTGTAAAGTTCAGCCCGAATCGGTTTGGTGATGATCTGCTCGCGGTTCTTCGTGCTGAACACAATGTGGTAGAGGAGATTGGTTAGCGTACTCGACATCCCCGGTGCCTCCGCCGCTTCGCGGCTACCATGTTCATCACGTAGCCATCAGCATACCTGGGGCCAAGGCCCCAGGCTGCATTCCTATGCCGCTTCGCGGCTGAGATTTCGAAACAAAGCACTTCGCCGCGAAGAGGCACAAGAATCGAGCCTGGGCTTCAGCCCCAGGTCTCCCTGGGCAAGCCAGCAGTGGCACCCGAGCGGGAGCCGGGGATCCAGAGGATGGCGCGCCAATAATCTCCAAAAAACGCAATAATCGTTGTCGATTCGGCACGGTTCCAATCGACTACTTGGCAACTCGCTGCTGGCGGAAGCGTCTTCCGCCAGGCGTTCAAGAATATTTGCGTTCATGAATTTTGGGATAAACAGAAAGTAGTTCCATGATTACGGCGATTACTCCTTACCTATTTTTCTCCGGTCGCTGCGAAGAGGCGCTAAAATTCTACGGCCAGGCGCTCGGAGCACAGGTCGAGATGCTGATGCGTTTCAACGAAAGCCCTGAGCCAACTCCACCCGGAATGCTGCAATCGGGTTTTGAGAACAAGGTCATGCACGCGTCGTTTACCATCGGCAACGTGCGGCTAATGGCCTCCGATGGCTGTGATGACAAATCCACGTTGCATGGATTTCAACTGGCTGTGGCCGTTGATACCGAGGCAGCCGCCAATCAGGCGTTCAACGCCTTGTCCGCAGGCGGCAGCGCGCAAATGCCCCTTTGCAAAACATTCTGGTCCCCCTGCTTTGGCATGGTTGCCGACAAATTCAACGTCGTCTGGATGGTCATGGTGCCCGGCGAACAGCCCCCGGTGCAGTAAACGCAAACTGACAATCACGGCGGTGCGGCTTTGGTTCGCGGCGTGATCCCGGCATTCCTGCGGAACGCCCGGCGCGCCGTTTGCACATGTACAAATGTATCATTCGGCCTGCCATTCTGGCTAGGCCGCAAGATAGCCCGCACCATTCAGCCGACGCTGCCCAGCCAGCCGCTCAAAGTTGGTCGGCGAGGCACTTCGGCCCTTGGAAAGAAAGAGGGGGGGAGGGTTCTCGCGAACCTGGGACTGAAGTCCCAGGCTGTATTCCTGGGCCGCTTCGCGGCGGGAGTCCCTCGCTTGCGCTTCGGGCTTGTGTGTGCGGTGGGCGCGGCACGGAAGGAACGCCACAGAGGGAGTTTTCTGCAGGTCTGAGATAGCGAGTGGAATCAGCCGTGGTTCTCTGCGCGACCCGACAGCCACCCCGCCGGGCGGGAACCTGAGGAACCTGAGGAACCTGAGGAACGAGAGGAACGCTGCTAGGCGAGGAACCGTTGCTCGAATGGAACGGCCTGGTCCGCTTCTGTCCCTCACGGAGTGAGAGGACTACTTTCGCAGAGGTGGAGGCGGGAAGGTGCATTTCGTCTGAGTACAGACTCATGCACCCTACAAGACTTGCCTCGCTTACGCGTCGGGTTAGTGTGCGAGGCTAGGGCTGGGTGCGGCTGGCGAGGCGCATGTGGCCGTAGAGGGTGTCGGTGCCGCGGATGATGTAGAAGACGATCTGTTCGAGCTTGGAGAGATCGTCGCGTTCCATGATGTAGGTGATGTTGTCGAGCGAAATCGTTTCCCAGATGTGCATGCCGACGAGGATGTCGCCGCGGCGGATGCCTTGCTGGGCGGCGGGGCTGCCGGGGCGAACATCAAGGACGGTGAGGCCGCCGCGATACCTGGTGTTGAGATTTTTGAAGTCGGCCTGATCGGTTACGGAGAGCTTGAGGCCGAGCGTGCTCCAGGCGCGGTCGGTGGTGGTCGCGCCAGGCTTGGCCGCGGCGGTGCGGGTGAGTGGGGCGACGGTCACTTTCGTGGCGGTCTCTTGCTCGTCGCGAGTGAGGGCGACTTCGACTTCGCTGCCAGCTTTAACACCGAGGAAGGCGAGTTCGATATCGAGAGCGGACTCGATTTTTCGCGTGCCGATGGTGGTGATGATGTCGCCGCTTTGCAGGCCCGCTTTGCCGGCGGGCGTTTCGGGGCGAATCTGCGTGACGATGAACTCGCGGTGGCCGGGTTCGCAGCGCGTCTTGCCGGCGATGCCGTGCGTGGTTTGCTCCAGCCGCTCGGTGTTCATCAAGCGGGCGGTGATTTCCAGAGCTTCGTCGATGGGAATGGCAAAGCCGATGCCTTGGGCACCGACGCGGACGGCGACGTTGATGCCGATGGTTTGGCCGTCGATGTTGAGGAGCGGCCCGCCGGAGTTGCCGGGGTTGATGCTGGCGTCGCTTTGGATCAGGTCGTTGTATTTTTGCTCGTCGCTGACCTGCACGTTGCGGTGCAGGGCGCTGATGATGCCGCGGGTGACGGTGTGCTCGTAGCCGTAGGCATTGCCGATGGCGATGACGGGCTCGCCTTTCATCAGGTCGCACGAGGTGCCCAGGTGAATGACTGGGAGATGCTCTTTCGTATCGACCTTGATGACCGCGAGGTCGGTCTTGGGGTCGTGAGCGATGAGGCGGGCGACGGTGTTTTTGCCGTCGGAGAGCGAAACCTGGATGTTGCTGACACCTTCGACCACGTGGTAGTTGGTGAGGATGTAGCCGCGAGTGTCGATGACGACCCCCGTGCCCATGCCGTTCACCTGGCGGGTCGGCTCTTGGCTGCCGAAGGAGGCGTTTTCGGCGCGAACGGTTTTGCGGCCGTGAATATTCACGACGGCTTGTTCGTTATCGTGAACGGCTTTCACGATTGGCGAATTGCGCAGCTCGGAAGCGGTGGCCGGGGAGGCCAGACACGCAAACGAGAGCATTGCCCCCAGTGATAGCAGGGGCCAAATTCTCATCGCGCGGTCGGTGAAGCGCGGACAGAGCTGGGGCATGAGCAAATCGTCCGATCCTGGGCGATGAGCGACTTGACGCGCGGGCTGGAGGCAGCGGGAGGCGGCCAGCAAGCGCGGCACTATGGGCAGACTGGTGTTCCATCGGCGTGTGTAGGCGAGGGCCTTCACGGGTGACGAAAGCGGCGGAAGACTCCACCTAACTTCTCACTGGCGGAGACTTAAAGCAAACCGGCGGGTGGCCGCTGAAAGGCGAAAAGAGCCGGGCTTTAGCGCAGTTGTGGCGCGCCGGGACGGTCGGGGGCGGCTCGCAGCGGATTGTTCATGCCGGAATCTGCTGGCAGGAGCGGCGGGTAGCTGGCTAGCGGCTCGAAAGCGGGGCGAGTGGGGATCGGATGGAACTTGGCCGGAGGGCTGTAATAGTCGGGCTGCTGTTGGGACGGCACGCCGTTGCGCCAGCCGGCGAGCCAACCGCGGAGGGAGCAGCCGGGGAGAAGGCAGCCGTGAGAGCAGCCTGCGTTGCAATCGTCGCAGGGGCAGGCGGAGGCGCTGGCATCGGGCGGGCAAGCGGTTTGGGGGTCAGGATAGGTATTAGGGGAGTTTTGCTGGCAGCAAGCGTTGCTAGTTTGCTGGCAACACGAGTTGCGATAGCGGCCGGAGAGGCCGGGGCAGCAGCAGCCGGCAGCCAGGATGCTGGCGGTGGCGACGAGCGCGAGAAATTGGTGGCGTGCTTTCATGGATGCCTGTATTCAGAGCATCGGAGCAGGCCAGCGGTAATCTTTAGCTAACCGGCAAAATCTGCCGGAACAGACACATGATGTCAACACAGGCGAAGGCTAGGAAGTTTGTGCAGAAAGGGGATTTTTGGGGTGTAAAATGAGACGCGTTTCAGCCGCAGCGAAATAATGATCAACCGCGGATAACGCGAGTGGCGCGGATGTTGGAAGAATGAAGGAGAGACAACGAAGGGAACGAAGATGCGATGCAGAAATTGTGGGTTTTGTTTAGCGTATTGAATTAGGACACTGAATTAGAACACTACCCATCAAGGGCACTATGAAAAAGAAACGCCGCAAAGATGGTCGGGCTGAAGCGGAGGCTGCTTACGTTTGTGACGCGTGTGGAGAGGAGATCGTGGTGCCGATTGATTTGTCGGCGGGGGAGAGCCAGGAGTATGTGGAAGATTGCCCGGTGTGTTGTCGGCCGAATGTGATCCGTGTTGAGGTTGATGCTGGGGAGGTGAGGGTGTGGGCGGAGGGGGAGTGAGCCAGAATGGTGGGCCGGCGCGAGCAAGCTCGCTGGTCCCACCCTACGGAGAGCGGATGGTTACACCCAACGTCGCAACGCGCTAGGGGGCGACGTTGAAGAGGTCGTGGAGATTGACGTCTTCTGATTTTTGGCCGAAGACGTCGAGGCGGACGGTGTGGTCCTGCGTGTCGGGCACCATGGTGGTGACGTAAGAGTTGCCGATGACGCGGAGTTGGCCGTGCTCGAAGATAATGGCGGTGGCGCTGTCGATGCCGACGCCGAAATGGTCGGGATGATCTTCGATCACGCTGCGGAGGCGCTCGATGCGGTTGCGTTCGAGGGAATGGGAATCGGCAACCATTTGTGGAATGATGCCAAGGCCGGGACGGAGTTCGATTTCGTCTTCATCTTCGCCGCCGACGATCATGGTTTCGCCCAGGGCCATGGCACCGGCACAATTGCCACCGATGGCACCGCCGCGCTCGGCCAGTTTGCGGAGTTCGGTGTGTAGCAGCGTGTCTTCATAGACGTCGGTCAGCCGCGACTGTACGCCGCCGAGAAACCAGACGCCGGTGGCCTCTTTCAATGGGGCGACGAAGGCGAAGTCGTTGGCTTGGTCGCGGCTGCGGGTGTGTACGACGGTGATTTTGGCGGGGTTGAACTTGCCCCAGATCTCGTGGAATTGCTCGATGCCTTCTTCTTCGGTCGGGCCGTAAGCCGTGGGGATGAGGACGAGGTTGGCGTTCTTTCCACCGGCGAGGCGGACGAATTCTTCCCCCATGGAGTCGGTGAATACGCCGCCGGCGAGGACGACCGCGCCGGGCATCGACTGGATCGCCCATTTGGCCGATTCGGGAGCGGCTGTGGCGGCGGGGCCGAATTTGACATACGCGATGGGTGCCGCGACCGAGCAGACAAGGAGCGCGAGTGGGATGGCCAGCTTGGTAAACACGGAGGGAATTGCCGCGGGGAAGGGTTGGCAGGAAAGAAGGGTCGATCCGTCCTTATTGATGGTTCCATTTTTCCTGGCCGTTACGGCGATTGCAAGTAGCAAATGGTGCGACCGGCAGATTCTTTGTGTGTGGTTTGGGGCGAATAAATTGCCTAATCGGCAGGGTTTGGGAAATTCCGGGGCGCGATTCATCCTGGGGTGTCGCTGCGCTCAACCCCATATGCATCAAGTTAAGGAAAAGCGATCTCGACAAAAAGCAGGAAGTCCTTCAACCATAACCGGTTAATTCAACCCCCGGATTCTGGAAGAAGAAACTTCCCATGAAGATGGCAGCCACGGTTGGCGCGGCGCTGCAACAGTTGTTGGGACCGGTCGTTGAGAGGGTCGCTCAACAGACAGGCGTCATTCAGCGCCGGCGAGAGTTCTCGCCCATGTCCCTGTGACATTTGTGCTGGGCTATCTGTGGAAGCCGCAAGCTTCCGTGGATCCGTTGTCCAAAATGGCCGTTCAGGTTGGAGCCGACGTCACTCCGCAGGCGGTTGACCAACGCCGGACACCTCAACTGGTGACGTTCCTGGAACAACTTTTTCGAGAGTCACTTTTGATCGTGGTCGCTTCCTCTCGCTCCCTGGCGCCGCTGCTGGAACGATTCCCGAGCGTCACGGTTCTCGACAGCACGTCGATTACGCTGCCTGACAGCCAGCAGGAGCATTTCACAGGTTGCGGCGGTTCTTATAGCACCAGCCGAGCGGCGGTGAAACTGCAAACGGAACTGGATCTTCGTGGCGGCGGCGTGGGGAAACGCTCGGATCAGCCTGGGATAAAGCCGGGACAGCCATTCGCGAGTTCGCCAACCGCATTGCCGTCAGCCATCAGAACGCCACCGATTTCCTAGTGCTCATGAACGATTTGACAAAGATCATCGTCAAAACATGCCCGCGAAACACTCGGAAAAA
>JANNTN010000527.1:0-4844 GCA_031394445.1 Anatilimnocola sp. | reverse complement strand
CTGAAACTTCCGCCGCGCTGACTTTGACATAAAAACCTCCGCTTGGGTCAAAATAACCCAACACCGGCGGCTGTCCAGATTCGACTGGAGCAAAACAGTCTGACGATCGATACGCTGCAGCTTGGTGAGATCGAAGGCATTCATCACGGCACGCATCGCTATGGCATGTGGTGGTGGCTCAATCGGGGCTACACGCCGGCGGGCGTGGAGGCCTGGAACTGCGTGCGGGCGCTCGATTATTTGGAGACGCGGCCCGAAGTCGATAAGACGCGGTTCGGCGTGACTGGCCGCAGCGGCGGCGGAGCGTATAGCTGGTGGATCGCGGCGATTGACGAGCGAATCAAGGTGGCCGTGCCGACGGCCGGCATCACCGATCTGCAAAATCATGTCGTCGATGGCTGCGTCGAGGGGCACTGCGACTGCATGTTCATGGTGAACACGTATCGCTGGGACTATCCGCAAGTCGCCGCGCTCGTCGCGCCGCGCCCGCTGCTGATTAGCAACACCGACAGCGACGGGATTTTTCCGCTGGATGGCGTCGTGCGGACGTTCGACAAGGTGCGGCGGATTTATCGGCTGTTCGACAAGGAGAAAAAAGGGACGAGCGCGGATGTGGCGCTGAATATCAGTCCTGGGCCGCACAAGGATACGCAGGAGCTGAACACGCATGAGTTCCGGTGGTTCAACCATTATCTAAAGGGCGATGATTCGCCGATCGATTCGCGAGCACCGAAATACTTTCAGCCGGAGGAACTGAAGGTGTTTGCAAAGCTGCCGGAGGATCAGATCAATACGAAGGTGCATGAGACGTTTGTGGGGAAGGCGCAACCCGAAGTTCCGAAGGACAAACTCACTTGGGAGAATGTGCGAAATGGATGGATGACAACACTGCGTGACAAATCATTTCCTGGCTGGCCAACGAAGCAAGACATTTTTGATCTTGAAGATCCATTCGGAAACACTCCTGGAGCGGTCCAGCGAAACTCCCACCCACATTTCGCATTCCTTGCAAGTCGGGACGGGATACATCTCGCCGCTTACGACTTTTGGAGTGATTTCGGAATTCAAATGCGGATTTTCACGCTCCACAACGACGCGCTTGTCAAGCCAGAGCTCGTCGTGCTAAATGCGCTGGACGATCAGGGATGGCGCGAGATGCTTGCCACAATACGGCCGGCGTTTGAGCCAGAATTGTCGCAGGAGATGTTGCTGCCGGCCAACGACAAATCCTGGCAGTCCACCAAGGCAATGCTTCTGAAATTTCCGTGGATGATGTGTTATGTGTGTCCACGGGGTGTCGGTCCCGCCTCGTTCGACCAAAGCGAAAAAAAACAGATTCAGAATCGACGACGCTTTTATCTGCTCGGAGAGCCTCTCGACTGCATGCAGGTTTGGGACGTTCGCCAAGCGATTAGACACGTTCGACGTGCGAATCAAATGGATAAGGACACTCCGCTGTGGTTGCAGGCGACAGGTTCCACGGCCGGAGTGGCTCTCTACGCCTCACTCTATGAACCCGGGATCAAACGTCTCGACCTTTACGACCTTCCCAAAACCCACCGCGATGGGCCGACATTCCTGAACGTCGAACGGTTCCTCGATATGCCGCAAGCGGTGGCGATGGCGGCGGAGAGGACGAAGGTGGTGATTTATCAGGATGATGATTCGGGCTGGGAGTATCCGCAGGCTGTGGCGAAGGCGTTGAAGTGGCCGGAAGAGCAGATTCAGATTCGGCGGAAGCCGGCGGAGAAGTAATTTTTCATGAAGGTGATGTGCTGAGTTTTGCTATTGCGGCTTCGATTTGTGGCAGGCCGATGATGGGAGCCTGACAGGAAAAATTTTCGCAGATGTAGAGGGTGGGTTGGTTGTTTTGGGAGGGGCGGCTTGTGAAGAGCGTCTGGAGGGGGCCGGTGGTGGGTTGTTGGTTGTGGGAGCGGTAGGCGAGGAGGGAGCGAGGGAGGAAGGTTTGGTGAAGGAGGCGGAGGGCGGCGGTGTTGGCTTGTTGGTCGGTGCCGCCGATGAGGACGAGTTCGTGCGTGGGGCCGCGGGAGAGGTCGAGGGCGATGAGGAGCTGGCCGGTGGCGGCTGACATGCGCTGCATGGCGGCCTTTGTGGCGGCGAGGGTGCGGCTGGCGGCTTCGAGGTAGTCGGTGCGGCCGGTGAGCTTGCCGAGGCGGAGGAGGGCGGTGGCGGCCATGCCGTTGCCACTGGGGACGCTGGCGTCTTGCACGTCCTTGTTGCGGGCGATGAGCTGTTCGTGGTCGTCAGCCGTGAAGTAAAAGCCGCCGCGGGTCTTGTCTTCGAAATGGGCGAGCATCGCGTCGGCCAGTAGCACGGCTTCGTCGATCCAGGGCTCGTGAAACGTCGCCTCGTATTGCATGGTGAGGGCCTGGATGAGGTAAGCGTAGTCATCGAGATAGGCGTCGAGCGTGGCTTTGCCTTTCCGCCAGGTGTGGAGCAGGCGGCCGTTTGGTTTTTTCAAATTGCGGGCGATGAAGGTGAGGGCTTTTTCCGCGGCTTGTAGATAGCGGGGCTCGTCGAGCAGAGCGCCGGCGCGGGCTAGCGAATCGATCATTAGGGCGTTCCAGCTCGTGAGCACCTTGTCGTCCTTGCCGGGGCGGATGCGCTGGTCGCGGACAGCGAGTAGTTTGGTGCGCGAGTCGGCCAGTTCTTGGCTCAGCTCAGCCAGGTTCCAGCCTTTCACGGCCGCGCATTGCTCGATCGTCTTCGGCAGATTGAGGATGCTGTGGCCATGCTCGAAATTGCCGGCGTCGCTGACGTCATAGACGTAGCAAAAACGCTCGGCGGCGGGCTGGCCGAGGACTTGAACGATTTCGGCGGGCTTCCAGACGTAGAACTTCCCTTCTTCCCCTTCGCTGTCGGCGTCTTCGGTGCTGTGAAACGCGGCTTCGGCGTAGCTGACCTTTTCGGTCATGTAGGCGAGGATGTAGTCGCACGTTTCGCGGGCGATGCGGGCGAAGCGGGGCTCGCGCGTGACTTGAAACGTGTCGAGATAGGCCCCGGTGAGGAGAGCGTTGTCGTACAGCATCTTCTCGAAATGGGGGACGAGCCAGCGCTCATCGACGCTGTAGCGGGCAAAGCCGCCGGCGAGGTGGTCGTAGATGCCACCGCACGCCATTTTGTCGAGCGTGAGCGTGACCATCTCGAGCAGGTGCTGTTTGGGATCGCGCTGGTACAAACGGAGGAGCAATTGCAGGTCCATGCTGTGCGGAAATTTGGGCGCGGAGCCAAATCCGCCGTACCGCGAATCGAAAGCGCGCGCGAGGGACCGCGCGGCGTCGTCGAGGAGTTTTTCGGCATCGCTGGCGGGGATGCCGGTGGATGAGGAGGTCGCGAGAGAGACGCCGGTCGCAGGCTCGACGTCGAGCGGCTGGTCGTCATCCCCTTGCAGGTAATTGGTGAGTTCGTCGGCTTGTTTGAGGAGGCCTTCGCGGCGGTTTTTCCACGCGTCGTTGATGGCCACCAGAACTTGCTCGAAGCCGGGCATGCCCATGCGAGGGGTGGGGGGCCAATAGGTGCCACCGAAAAAGGGTTTGAGGTCGGGTGTGAGAAAAACGGACATCGGCCAGCCGCCGCGCCCGGTGATGATTTGCACGGCCTGCATGTAAATTTGGTCGAGGTCGGGCCGCTCCTCGCGATCGACCTTGATCGAGATGAAATGCTCGTTCAGATAGTTGGCGATCGGTTCGTTCTCGAAGCTCTCGTGCTCCATCACATGGCACCAATGGCACGCCGCGTAGCCGATCGACAAAAAAATCGGCTTATCCTCGCTCCGCGCCCGCTCCATCGCTGCCGCCCCCCACGGATACCAATCCACAGGGTTGTTTTGGTGCTGCAACAGGTACGGGCTGGATTCGGAGGCGAGGTGATTCGGCATTTAGATGGTCTATTAGCGTTAAGGCACGATTACGAACCGTTCAGCTTCCGCCGAATGCCCTCTGGCCGCAACGAGGCAAATGGAGGCAACGGGAAATCACCCCCCTACCGGGCCTATTCTCAAAATTCTCGCCCGCTTTTTCCCACAAACCGCAATGTATCTCTAGGACCGAGCGCAGCCTTCACCACTGACAAGTGACCAATAACAACTGACAAAGGACAAAAAAATGCCAGCTCTAATCTGCCTAAACATTAGCGCGGTGCCTCATGCCACAAATGGTTTCCTATCAACAACTTCTGCAAAGTTTAGGCCCGAAAAAAACCAGCCGCACAACCCTCAACTCACTCTCATGTTTTGCCTCAGCTTCCCAAACCCTGCCAACAGCCGCGAACTAGCGGACGAGGAAGGGGGGCGGGGAGCGGTCGAGATCGGTTTCCCAGGAGTGGAGGCGGGATTTGAGGTCGTGGAGGAGGGGTTGGTTTTGGTAGCCGAGGTCGCGGCGTTCGCTGATGTCGTCTTTGAGGTTGAAGAGGAGATCGACGCCGCCATCGAGCACGTATTTCCAGTCGCCGTGGCGGATGGCTTTTTGTTGGCGGGTCGCGCGGTTGACGCGCCAGCAAAAGGTGCGTTCGCGGGGTTGCTCTTGGCCGGTGAGGATGGGGAGGAGGTTGAGGCCGTCGAAGTAGTTGTAGCGGTAGTAGTCGGAGTGGCCGAGGAGCTCGCCAAAGTATTTGTCGAAGCCGCGACGGGTGGGATTGAACTCATCGGGATAGCCGAGAGATGCCATTTGCCAAAACAGCCGTTCGTGTAGCCGGCGGGCTTGAGCATTTCGGCGATGGTGGTTTCGCTGGCCGGCAGACCGAGCGCGTGAATGTCCGGCTCTACGACCAACTTGCCATCGACGCGGCGGAACTGCTCGGCCGTAAAACCCATTGCCCACTCGAAG
>JANNTN010000484.1:0-1463 GCA_031394445.1 Anatilimnocola sp. | reverse complement strand
CCGAATCGAAGTATCCACCATCACCTTGACCCCAGCCTCCCGCACGCGATGACAAAACGCAAAATCATCCGTCAGATAACGATGTCGAACTTGATTCGCTCCGGAATTGCCGCCTACCGTTGCCCCTGCCGACTCGTCTTCGATAGTGAGCGGCAGAAAAAATGGCCACACACCCTTCGAACCAAACCGCGTATTGCACAGCGGCAGTTGTAACTTGTCGCGAACGGTCTCAAACACTTTGCGCCGCACGAACATAAAGCCCGCGGCCACATACTTTACCTCCAGCAAGCCGCCCTCTTCCCCAAAAACCACTTCCCGCGTCTCGTTCAGCAGCTCGCACGCCAGCGACCGCCCTCCCGGCTGCGGATACAAGCCTGCCACCAGCGGCAATCGATGCGACCGCAATTTGTCCACGTCATCGGCGGTAAATCCGATATCCGTATCGATCCACATCATCTCGTCGAACCGATCATGCAGCGCATCGCTCACCATCGAGTTACGGCCTTGATCGACAGCGGAAAATCCCCGCACCCGCTTCACCGGATAACCCTTCTTCACCAGCTCCTTCAGCCCCGCCTCGCACTTCGCCGTCGGCTGCGCGAGCGCCGGCACCAACACAACGCACTTTGAATTTGATGCAGGCATTGTGGACCACGAAATACACTAAAGACACGAAAAAAGAGAGGGGTAAAAACGCTGTTAGCGGACAATGCGTTCGTATTCCAGTTTTGGATAGTGACTAAAATTGACCAGTAAGCCAAGCTTGAATCCGGTCGCTTTGAGATAGTTGTGTACTTGAGCTCGATGTTCGTCGCACAACTCGGTGACGGCTTTGATCTTCACAATGATGTCGTTGAAGCAGATGAAATCGGGAATGAACTTGCACTCGAGCGGCTTGCCTTTGTATTCCAATTGCAACTGCACCTTCGGCTTGGCCGGAACTGCCTGCAGCACAAACTCCAACTCCAAACATTCCTGATAAACGGCTTCGCTGAATCCAGCTCCTTTTTCCTTATACACTTCAAAACACGCTCCAACGATCCGATAGCTTTCTTCTTTGTAAACGAGATCCATCGCATCTCCTTTCGTGTTTTTCGTGTCTTTCGTGGTCACTATGTCTGGTGAATTCGCATTTCAATCGGTTCCGCCGGTCGCAGCGTAACCGCGGGCAAAATGCGAATGGGAGCGGTGGTGACACGCTCCAGCCTAAACTGCAACGCAATCATCGCTAGTACCAAGGTCGCCTCGAACATGGCAAACGTATTTCCGATGCAGACGCGCGGACCGCCCCCAAACGGAAAATAGGCATATTTGGGCAGCCGTGCTGCGAGTCCGTCGGCCCAACGATCGGGATGAAACCGCAGCGGCTCGTCGTACCACCGCGGATCGCGCTGCACGATCCACTGACTCATCAGCACGTTTACACCCGCTGGAATGAAATGCTCTCCAATCGTCACGTCTTC
>JANNTN010000469.1:0-3176 GCA_031394445.1 Anatilimnocola sp. | reverse complement strand
CTTCGATAAGAGCCTGTCTCAATTCGAAATAGTAGATGCTGCTGTAATCTGGAACATCCTTTGATACAAGGTACCTTTTCCGCCAATCACTTAGCAGCTCGTCGGTAATCTTAAGTTCGGGGTGCGCATCACGTAGATTTGCTAAAGCGATGGAGATTGCACTGAACTCATTTGGGAAACGGGTGAAGTATTCGTCAAGCAGTCCATCTGCATCCGTCTGCATGACTAAGCGAGTTGCCGCCACTTCCCAGAAAACATCAGCTAGAATTTTCAGTAATATTTTGGCGGCATAGGATCCATCAACAAACGCTGGGATCTGCAGCACGAAAGCTATCCTGGCAATTGGATCGAGATCTGCTTCACACAAAGCTGCGTGGAGAAGCTTTTCGATTGGTCTATTGCCCACAACCTGACGAAACAGCGCCGAATCGGAATAAATAAATCTCAGGACAATGAGTCGCGACCGATTCCCTGTAGCTATGTCAGCTTTGCCGGCCATTATGCTGACCGGGTAATCGCTGACGTCCGGGCACTAAAGCCTGCCCTGATTATCTACGAGACGTTTTCCGTTATCGCGCCAGTCGTCGCGCAAGCACTCGACATCCCGTATGTCAATGTGTGCGTCAATCACAATCCACATCCGGCGCGTTGTCTCAAAGCTCTTAAGCAAGACAACCGGGTGCATATCTCCGAACAATGCCGACGCGCTGTACAGCATCTCCGATGTGAGTTCAATCAAACTGACGCCACTCCATTCTCCTACGTGTCGTCGTTGAGTCCGCTGCTGAACATATACTGCGAGCCGGCGGAATTCCTGGACGAGGTTGATCGGCAAGCTTTCGAGCCGCTCGCCTTTTTTGGCTGCCTACCGGATGGGCAGGGGCGGGATCGATTGCTTTGGCGCGACACCGAACGCGAAAAGCGGTCGAGTCAGCTTCAAATCTATGTATCGTTCGGAACGGTCGTTTGGCGATACTTCGCGGCTGAGGCGCGCGCGGCATTGCTGGCAATCTCACAAGCGTGTCAACAGTTACCGGAGATCCAGGCGAAGATCAGTCTCGGATCAGCAGACGCGGATCAAGACTTGCTCCGCTCACTCCGCAGCTCCAGTGTCGAAGTCAGCGGCTTTGTCGATCAAAACGACGCTCTTCGGCAGGCTGATCTCTTCGTGACCCATCACGGAATTAACTCGACGCATGAAGCGATTATGCATCGCGTGCCGATGCTGTCGTATCCGTTCTTTTCCGATCAACCGGCGCTGGCTCGCAAATGTCAGGATTTGGGACTGGCGCTGCCGTTGACCAGTCAGCCGCGGGGACCGCTGACGGTCGGCGACGTCCATGCCACCATTGAGAAATACCATGAACGTAAGCAGGCATTGCTAGCGAATCTGCAACGGGCTCGTCAGTGGGAATTCAGAACGATCGCAGAGCGCGATGGTGTGATGGATCGTCTTGAGGCGTTGATGGGTTGGAATCGGATTGTGCGATCGCTTCGATCAGCGTGAAGCCGTACTCGGCTGGAACGACTCGTGTGACGCAGAAGCCGGCGATCCTGAGCAGCGCCCGAAGCTCGCCTTCCGTTCGCTCGCGTGCGGCATGGGCGGCAAGCATGTTCAGGTCGCTGAAAACGGAGGCCTGATGAGCCGGCGAATTGGTCAATCGGTCTGGCAGCATTTGCTCGACCAGCAACAACCGCCCACCGCCGATGGACTTACGGCAGTTCTCTAAAATCTTGCGACTCGATTCGTCATTCCAATCGTGAATAACGCTTTTCAAGATGTACAGGTCGCCGCCAGCCGGAACCGCGTCAAAAAAATTTGCGGCAACGCATTCACAGCGGGAAGCGAGCCCCAATTCTTGGAATCGGTCATAGCCTGCTGAAATTGCATACGGCAAATCGACCAGGACGCCGCGTGCCGAAGTCGCCTGAAGTATGCGGGCGAGCAACGCACCGTTGCCACCGCCAACATCGACGATGACGGAGAACCGGGAGAACTCATACGCCTTGAAGAGGCCAGCCGCGGTAAGTCGGCTGAGTTCAGCCGCCGCTTGGTGAAAGCTCTCAGCAATCGCCGGATCTCGTTCCAGATGAGCAAATCCGTCCGTTCCCAGCAGCAACTTACGAGCACTCTGACCCGTACGCACACTGTAGAGCAACTGCCCCCATACCGGCCACAACTGGGCACCAAACCAGATCGTCCAAGCGCGAAGCGAATCGGCAGAATTGCTGACCAACAATTTCCCCAGCGGTCCGAGTTCAAATAATCCGTCGGGCCGTTCAATGCAGATCTCGAGCGTCGTTAGCGCACGCAGCAATTGGCGTAGCGCGGCGGGATTGGCCTGTGTAACGACGGCAAGTTCCTCGCTGGACTGGGGACGATCCGACAAGAAGTCTGCGATTTTCAATTCCGCCGCGACATAAACAGCTTGCGTCTTCCAACAGGAACTCACCAGATCCAGAATCTTCTCTGCCAGCGGCCCCTCTGCAGGCCTTTGGAACTCGCCAAGTTTTATCATAGCATGGCACCTTTCCTTACTCCGGTCGAGCAATTCCAGAACTTTGCAAAGTCTAGACCTTTTTGAGGGCACTAGGCATCACACGCGTCCTTCACTTCCCGGCAGACGGTCGCACTTTCGTGCATGGGTAACATCGACCGACCCGCCAACAACCACTCGGCGGATTCAACCAGAAATCGTTCTTTTGCTGCCGCGCTCCAAGGCGACTTTTCGTCATCGGGCAGGCAGATCGGCTCTATTCCCGGAAAAGGTCTGGGTTCTCGGCACGAAAATCGTGCTTCAAGAATCGGTTTGCTATCTCGGACGAGCCCGCCGGTCGGCGGTAACATTCGGGTAAGCGTCTGGCCGATCGCATGGCTCGCGGCGCGGCCGAGGGCCCAGGCTGGAGCTTGACTGAACGTGAGCGGTTATTGCTTAACCCAGCGATCGGGTAGCAACGGACGAAGATCGTCGCGGGACGGTGCGGGGCCAAGCAGCGGAAGCTGCGTGAGAATGTCCCGCAGATAGGCGAATGCGTCGATGCCGTGGCGGTGGCAACTGGCGATGAGACTGAAATGAACGGCAGCGGCCTGGGCACCCCTTTCGCTGCCGCAGAAGAGCCAGTTCCGACGGCCGATCGTGAGGCCCCGCAACGCGCGTTCGGCCGCGCCATTGTCG
>JANNTN010000621.1:0-6273 GCA_031394445.1 Anatilimnocola sp. | reverse complement strand
GTGAGTGATCTGGCTTTCTCGCCGGATGGAGTGGCACTGGCGAGCAGCAGTCACGATAAGACGGTGCGGCTGTGGGATGTGAAGGAGAAGAAGGAAACCGCTTCACTTGGTCCGCACGCGAGCACCTGCTGGTCGGTGACGTTCTCGCCGGATGGGGCGGTGCTAGCCGTGGGGACGCACAACGCGGGCGTGCGGCTGTGGAATGTTGCCAGTAAGGCAGAGGTGTTTCCGGCTCCGAAGGAAGAAAAGAAGAAGGAATAGTGCGGGCGAGTTAGGCGATGATTTCGCGGATTGGCCGGCCAAATTCTCGCTCCAATCGCTTCCGGCCAGGAACGGCCAGTGTTCGCGGATCGAGGCCGAGCTGGTGCAGAACGGTGGCGTGAACGTCGGTGACGTAATGGCGGTTTTCGACGGCGTGGAAGCCGAGTTCATCGGTCGCGCCATGCACGACGCCTCCTTTGATGCCGCCGCCGGCCATCCAGATGGAGAAGCCGTAGGGATGGTGGTCGCGGCCTTTGTCGCCTTGGGAGCCGGGGGTGCGGCCGAATTCGGAGCCCCAGACGACGAGCGTTTCATCGAGTAAGCCGCGACGTTTGAGATCCTTAAGCAGGCCGCCGATGGGTTGATCGACCTCACCGCAGTTTTTGGTGTGGTTGGTCTTGAGGGCTCCGTGAGCGTCCCACCCTCCTGCCCCGCCGTTGCTGCCGTGATAGATCTGGATGAAGCGGACGCCGCGTTCGACCATGCGGCGGGCGGCGAGGCAGTCGCGGCCAAAAGTCTGGCCTTTGTCGATGCCGTAGAGGGCGAGCGTCTCTGGCGTTTCGTCGTCGAAGCGGACGGCTTCGGGCAGGGCCCGCTGCATGCGAAAGGCGAGCTCGTAGGACTTGATGCGGGCACGCATGGCTTCGTCGTGCGGGTATTCGATGGCCGATAGGCGGTTGAGTTGGCCGAGCAGCTCGAACTCGGCGGCTTGCTCTTCGCGATAGACCGAGCCGTCGGGCTGGGCATAGGGGAGCGGGTTATTGGGATCGAGCGAGAGGGGGACTCCGTCGTGCTGCGGGCCGAGATAGTTGGCCCGGTGGCCTTCCATGCCGCCGCAACAATCGGCGAGCGGAGTGCCGAGGACGACGAATTGCGGCAGGTTGTCGTTGAGCGAGCCTAGGCCGTAATGCACCCAAGAGCCGATGGTGGGAAAGTAGCCATCGACGCGGTGGCGGCCGGTGTGAAACTGCAGTTGGGCCCCGTGATTGCTGTCCTCGGTCCATATGGAGCGGACGACGGCCAGATCGTCGGCACAATCGCCGACGTGGGGCCACCAATCACTGATTTCGATGCCACTTTCGCCCCGTTTGCGATAGCCGACTTGGAGTGGGAGCACTTCGGTGCGGACGAAGCCGTTATTAGGGTCGAAGGCGACGGTGCGCTCGTTGGCGAGAAACGGTGACTTGAGCACATCGCCGTAGGGCGTTTCGGCAAAAGTCTTGCCGGCGTATTCATTGAGCGCCGGCTTGGGATCGAAGCTTTCCATGTGGCTCGCGCCGCCGATCATGAACAGCCAGATGACGCTTTTGGCCTTGGGGGCGAAATGGGGCAGGCCGGTGGGGGGACGCCAGGACTCGGCGGTGGCTTCCTGGCCGAAGCCGTCGCGGGCGAGCATGGCGCTGAGGGCAAGGCCTGTGAATCCCATGCCGACGTCCGCTAAAAATAGACGTCTATGGGGTTAAACACAGAGGCACGGAGGCACAGAGGCACAGAGAGATACTCGGGAGTGCTGATTCATGATTGATGTTTGCTCCGTGACTCTGTGGCTTGGCGTCTCTGTGTTTTATCGAATAGTCACGAAATCGTTGTGGTTCAAAAGTACGTGGATCAAGTTTTCGCGGGCGCGTTGGCCGGGTTCGGAGGCTGGTGGTACTTCGGCTTTTTTGTCGCCTGGAAATGATGTCAACTTGTCCGGCTCGATCAACCGAGTGGATTGGCTGATGAGGAACTTCTCGCAGGTGGCCTGTTCTTCGGCGGATGGTTGGCGAGAAAGGATGTGCTCGAAGGCTCGTTTTACGAAGGCAAGATCATTGTCGGACGGTTCCGAAAGCTTGCGGGCGAGGAGGCGGGATTGGGTGAGGGAGAGGGGGCTGTTGGCGACGGCGAGGGCTTGCTGGGGAATAACGCTGTCGGTGCGGCGGTAGCATTCGTTGACGTTGGCGGCGTCGAACAGCACCAGGAACTGCATTTGCTTTTCGTAAGCGTGGCGGAAATAGACGCTGCGGCGCTTCGACGTTTCGCCGAGCTGAAAATCGATGTCGGGTCCGCCGAGCGAGCAATCCAAGCTGCCGCCGACATAGAGGAGGCTGTCGCGGACGAGTTCGGCTTCGAGCCGGCGGGTGTTCATGTGCCAGAGGGCGCGGTTGTCGGGGTCGATCGAGTGCGGAGCGCGGAGCGCGGAGTGCGGAGTAGAAGAGACGGCGGGCGGGTTTGATGACAAGCGGTAAGTATTGGAGGTCACCATTAACTGGTGGAGGTGTTTCATGGACCAGTTGTGTTCGACGAGTTCGACTGCGAGCCAGTCGAGGAGGTTGACGAGGTCGGGCTGGGGACTGCGCGTTCCGAAGTCGAAGACGTTTTCGACGAGCGGAGCGCCAAAGTGGCGGAGCCAGATGTGGTTGACTGCGACGCGGGCGGCGAGTGGGTTGTCGTGCTGCGTGATCCAGCAGGCGAGGGCCAGACGACGGCCAGTGCTGGTTTCGGGAAATGGCTTACTCACGGGAGTGTAATCGCCGTCGGATTTTTCGACGGCTGCTTGAGCTTTCTCGCGAGATTCTTGGGCGGTTTTTAGATCTTTCTCGGCCTTGGTGATAGCGGCTTTGGCCTTGGCCTCTTGTGTATCTTTGGCTTGTTTCGCTTTTGTCAGGGCCTCTTCGGCTTGCAGTACTCCCAGGTCAGCTTTGCAGAGCGAAGCTTGCCGCTCGATCTTGGCGGCGGTGGCAGCTAGCTCGTCAAAGTTGGCGGCTGGCGGCGATTCGTGCTTAGCAAAGTCGGCGGCGTAGCGAGCGGTTAACGATTCGAGGTCGGCTTGGGCCGAGTGATGCTTGGCTTCGGCGATGGCGATTGCGGGCTGCTTCGCGTCGTCGGTTGTTGCGGTACTTTTTTTAGAGGAGGTTTTTTCAGCCGCTTCCCGTACTTTCTTCAATGCGGCTGCGGCTAGTTCGACGGCTTTACGCGCGGCGGCGAGGTCTTCGTTTTGGAAGTCGTGGCGTAAGCCGGGGTGATGGGCGTGGAGGGGCAAGCTCACGGGCTGAACATCAAACTTTGCCGCTAAGACGGCGGGCAGGCCGGGGACGACGGGATGATCTTTGTCGGGTTGTTTTTCATTTCCGCGGATGTAGAGATAGGTCGGCTCGGCGGGTTTGCCGTCGAAGACGCGGACGAGGCCGTCTTTGACCAAATCGGTTTGGCCGGGGAGGCGATCGATGGATACGTCGTGGGCTTCAAAAATGGCCCGCATGCCGTAATAGGACATTTGCGGAATGGGGTCGAATTTGTGGTCGTGGCAGCGGGCGCAATTGATGGTGAGGCCGAGGAAGGCTTTGGCGGTGTGCTCGACGGTAGCGTCGAGCCAGATATTGCGGTTTGACGCGTGTCGGTTGCGGACGAGAAATCCGGTGGCCCGCAGGATATCGGGATCGCCGGGGGCGAGTTCGTCGCCGGCCAGCATTTCGCGGACCATCTGGTCGTAGCCTTTGTCGGTGTTGAGCGATTCGATGATCCAATCGCGCCAGCGCCAAATGTGTCGTTGGCTTTCACGGACTTCCTGCTTATAGCCGGCCCAATCGCTGTAGCGCCAGACATCCATCCAGTGGCGGCCCCAGCGCTGGCCATATTCGGGCCGCTGGAGCAGGTTGTGGACGATTTTCTCGTAGGCGTTTGGTGATTCGTCGGTGAGGAAGGCTTGGAGTTCTTGTGTTGTGGGCGGCAAGCCGATGAGGTCGAGATAGACGCGGCGGAGGAGCACGTTTTTTTCCGCCGGTTGGGCGGGTGTAAGCTGCAATCGCTCGTGGTTGGCGGCGATGAAAGCGTCGATGGGATTTTGCGCCCAGGCGGCGTTCTTCACCGGAGGCGGAGCGGGGCGGACGGGGGTTTGAAAGGCCCAGTGGCTGCGGGGATCGGGGGGAGGGGGCTCGTCTGGGGCTGGCGCGCCTTGCTCGATCCAGGTTTTGAGAATTGTCAGTTGGCGGTCGTCGAGTTTTTCGCCTTCGCCTTCGGGGGGCATCCGCGTTTCCGCGTCGGCGGCGGAGACTCGCTTGAGCAAGAGGCTGTCGGTTGGTTTTCCCGGCATGATTGCCGCGCCGCTATCGCCGCCGATGCGAATGGTGGCGGCGGTGTCGAGGCGTAAGCCGGATTCTTGCTTAAGCGCGCCGTGGCAGGCGAAGCACTTTTGCGCGAGGAGGGGTTTGACGTCGCGGAGGTAGTCCACATCGGCGGCCGCGAGAGGAGCGGCGCACAGCAACAGCAAGGACAGCGCGCAACAGCGATTCATGGCGCGGGCTCGGTGGTGGGGGAGGGTTAGGGCGGGCAGTCGGTAATCATACCAGGAATTGCCATATGGTGCGAAATATGGTGGGCCGGCGCTCGCAGGCTCGCTGGTCCCACCCTAAAGGGACTACAAGGACTGGGGCTGCGGGGGCGGTTGGAGGCGGCGGAAGAGGATGAGGGCGAGGGGGATTACGATTTGGAGGATGCAATAGACGGCCATGAGGCCGATGCCGAGGGGCATGTATTTGTCGAAGGCGGCGTCGCGGTAGCGGGCGGGGCCGATGGGTTTGTCGGGGGCTTCGGGCAGGTAGCGGATTTCGATTTTCTCGCCGATTTTTGGGGCGACATAAACATCATTCCGCTTGAAGATCACCTGGTGCGGATTTCCTTGTTGGTCGCGGTAGTCGATCGTGTATTCGTCGGGGAAGGGTTCGGGGGGAGGCGGTTTCACGTCGATGACGTCCCCTTCGACCACAGTCGCTGCGTTCCAGCGGCCTTGATAGGCGATGCCGTTAAACACGATGGAGCCCATCGCGAGAAAGAGGGCCAGGTTCAGGATTTTTTGGAGCCAACGGTTAGGCGCGGCGATCTCGGAGCGGGGGCGGATCAGGTAGGTAGGGAGATCGGAACGCGCGGAGAGCTCGCGCTGAGCGGGAGTGAGAGGGCCGATGCCGCGTCGGGGGGATTCTTCGGGCTTGCGGAGGCGAACGGTGGTGATTTCACCACGGACCATGCCGAGGCCGAGACCGAGCGCGGGAATCCAGAGCGTCCCGCGATCGAGCAGGCTCTTGTCGGTCATGATCGGCCGCTCGGCGCTCGTTCGCTCTTCGTCTTCTTGCTCGTGGGTTCGCCAGACAGTTTCAGTATCGGAGACTTGCAACAGATCGACGACCTTGTGGAGACGCTCGCCAAGGACAGGAAGCGGCCCGAGGCGGACGCGCTCATCTTCGACGATGATTTCGAGCAGCACTGGCGGCGTGGTGGATTTGAATTTGATCTCCGTGTCCATCTCGTCCACGTAAAGCCAGTCGTCATCGTCGTCTGCGAGGGGCATGGCGGCTTCCGCGAGACGGCGGAGGACTTCTTCTCGCGTGTCGCCGAGGCGGAGGGGGCCGATTCCGTGGCCGAGATCGACGGTGAAGTGGGACTGGTCCATGAGTGTGGAATGCGGAATTCAGAATGCAGATTGAAGAAGGGTACCGCCGGGTTGGTGGTACCGAAAGAGCCGAGAGTCAGTCGGCGTGGAGGGTTACCGGGAGGCTGACGCCTCCCGCTCGCCATTTCGTCAGAAGTTCCACTGGTATTGGACGTAGAAGAAGTCAGCGTTGCCGCGGAAGGGGACGGTGGGGGGAAGGACTGGGGCGTCGCGAAAGTAGCTGCCGGAGAAGAAGTGGGAATAGCCGAAAAGGAGGTCCATCCGCGGATTGATCGCGTAGGTTGCGATTAAATCAAGCTCGTGACCAAGATCGCGGCTGACGGGGCGATAGCCGGGATGTTCGGGCGTCATGACGACGGTGTAAGGAGTGTCGGCGCGGGTATCGAGCATCATGTAGTAGTACCACGCGAGCAACTTCAGCTTGGGCGTTGGCTGCATGGTGAGTTGCACGTTGGGGGACTGAATGTTGCTGCGACCGAACAGGTCCATGAAGCCCAGGTACTTGTGGGCTAATGGGAAGAGGTGGTTGAAGCCGTTGCCCGCGCCGAGGTCGTTGCCGCCGGAGGCCCAGTCGTAATAGAGCCAGA
>JANNTN010000373.1:0-8410 GCA_031394445.1 Anatilimnocola sp. | reverse complement strand
TGGCTCGCGCCACTCGTCGTCGGTGGGAGCAGTTGTTCCTAAATCTTCGGCTGACACGGGCGGAGCCAAACCCAGGGCCCGCAGTTTCTTCCGCAGATTTCCGCGAGTGATGCCGAGCAGTCGAGCACTCTTGGCTTGGTTGTTTTCGGTGCTTTCCATGACGATTGCGAGCAAGTTCCGCTCCATTTCGCCCAAGGATTCCGCGTAGAGCGAGGAAGTGCTTGCGTTCAGTCGATTCAGGACGAACGATCGCCAGGCGGTGACGCGATCGCTGGAGGAGAACTCGTCATTCTGGGTAGGTTGCAACAACTGTTGCAGTGAAGCGGAAGCCAGTACCGTGCCGGTGTTCTCGATCAGCGCTTGCCGCAAAACGCTTTGCAATTGTTCGAGATTTCCTGGCCAAGAGTAACTGGCCAAAAGTTGAAGCGCTTCGGAGGAGACTCGCACTTGAGAACTATTGAGCTTGTGACTTAAGTGGCTGAATTGTTTGACAAAATGATCGACCAAGAGTGGAATGTCTCCCGGTCGCTCGCGCAGTGGCGGCAAATGCAGCGACAATGAGCGAAGATGGTAGTAGAGATCGGAGCGAAAGCTACCGGTGCTGACCTGACTTTCCAGGTCGCGCGATGAGGTGACCAGCAGTCGCACATCTGCAGTCTTTACCTGCACTCCTCCGATCGATTCATACTCACCCGTGGTGAGCAGTCTCATCAGACGGCTTTGGAGGTGTGGCGAAGTTTCGCCGATCTCCTCCAAGAGCAAAGTGCCACCGGCGCATTGCTCGATCCTTCCGACTGCCGAAGTTGGCGTTTCCGATCCAAAGAGCTCGACCTCCAAATGGGCTGAATCGAAATCGGAACAACTGACAACACGAAATGCGCCTGCCGACCGTGCACTGTTCTGATAGATGGCCCGCGCGACCAACGCTTTACCCGTGCCTGACTCACCCATGAGGAGCACGCTCATGTCCCGAGCGGCAGCGCGGCCAATTCCCTTAAAAACCTCCGCCATGCTGGGGCTGCGGCCAATCAATGGGTCACCTTGCGAAGCTCGATCGTCGTCGGCCGCGGAAATGACCACGGGAACGCGCATCAAGCGGCGCGATTCGCGAGCTAGTTGGACCTGATTCTCAAGTACACCCAGATCGAGCGGCTTCGAGAGGTAATCGAAGGCCCCCTGCTTCATGGCCTCAATGGCAGTTTGACTACTGCTGTGCGCGGTGATGAAAATTACCGGCAATGTTGAATCACGTTCACGAAACTTAGCGAGCAGCGACAAGCCATCGGAATCGGGCAGCACATGGTCCAGAATTACGACGTTCGGCCGATGTTGTTCCCATTGTGCGATGGCTTGAGCGGCGGTTTGGGCAACTTGAACCGCGAATTCCGCGGCTGGTAATGCGGCGCGTACTATCTGGCCAACCAGCGGGTCGTCGTCCACCACAAGAACGGAAGGAAGTTCTTTGGCAGACGGTGCGCTAGCCGCGACAGTATTGGTAGGCGCGATGGCAGACATACTTGGAACTGATACTTCCAACGAGAACAGACCTCGCACCTCTGTAAACGCAACAGTTCTCCGAATAAAGGCAAACAACGTACCGAGAGCGTTCTAAATTTCCTTTAAGTATCAGAATGCAGGCCAGGCACCCTCTAGTGAGTGTTTTTTGGGGGGGAATCCGCCGTTGAAGGCGTAGATGTTTGGCTTGGTTTGGTTCGTTGCAGTGTCGGTTGCCCAATATGTAGGCGACTTGATGCGCGACTTCGGGTTCGTCGCCTCATGAAGTGCTATGTCTCGCTACCGGGTCAGTTATGGCTTTGCCAACTATGCCCATCATCCAGCGGCACCACTCCTCCTGAAGAAATCAGGTGTGGCCCCAAAACGACCACCACTGGCGGTGATGGATTGTTTAGTCGTTGGGCAAGCGTGGTTATTGATTAGACGCGCGTTGGAATTGCGAGTCTCCAGGGTTTGCACGATGAAATCACTTCTTGGCAGCAATTTGCTGGATTGGCAGGCGTTTGGCGAACTATCGAAAGGGGGCGCGGCACATCAATCGCTTTATTGAGGAACAAACAACACGTGGCAGTTGCAAGAGCAGGCGGCCTTGTAACAACCAAAAAGGAAAATCCGTGACAGCCGCCGCTCAAGCCTCCCTGATCAATTTATCCAATCCCCGTAATCGTGTGCTGTGGCTCTCGACCATCGCATTCACGGTGCTGTTTGCCGTGTGGCTGATGCTGGGAGTGCTTGGTGTAAAGATCAAGGCAGATCCGCAACTGATGCTGGGGGAGCTGGCGGCGACGTTGAGTCCAGCGGAGCTGAAAGCCCAAGTCGAATCGCGATTCGAATGGCTGCTGGCCGTTTCGATTTTGACGGGAGCATTATTGCGGCTGAATTTTGGCATTTGGACCGATCGATTCGGTGGCCGCAACATGATGTTGCTGCTGCTAGTCTTCTGTTCGTTACCCACGGCAGGATTGGCGTTTGCACACAACTATGTGGAGCTGCTGATTTGCGCGGCTCTGTTTGGGCTGGCGGGTAATGCGTTCTCGGTTGGTGTGGCCTGGAACTCGGCGTGGTTCCCGCCCGGGCAGAAAGGAACGTCGCTCGGCATCTTTGGTGCTGGTAATGTCGGCGCAGCGGGGACGAAGCTGCTGGTGGTTTTGGTTCCGGCGGCACTTACCATCGTTCCCGCGGCTGGCTTATTGGGCGGGTGGATACCGGGCGGCTGGCGGGTTGTTCCGCTGATGTATTCGCTGTTGCTGCTCGCGATGGCCGTCGCGATTTGGGTGTATTGCCCCGCGGAAGACCCCAAGCCAGGCAAGGGCCGGGCGTCGCGCGAAGTGCTTTCTCCACTGAAATCCGTGCGCGTGTGGCGCTTTAGTTTGTATTACGTGGTTGTGTTTGGGGCCTATGTCGCGCTATCGGCCTGGCTGCCAAGTTACTATGTCACGACTTATGGAGTATCGCTGCGATCCGCTGCGCTATTGACGTCGCTGTTCATTTTCCCCGCAAGCTTGCTGCGGCCGCTGGGGGGGTGGTTGAGTGATATTTATGGTCCGCGAACCGTGACCTTTGCGGTGTTCATTGGGATTTTGGTGGCGACGGTCCCCCTGTGCATGCCGCCGGGAATTTTTTCGCCGAATGTGTGGTGGTTTGCCATTCTCACGATGCTCGTTGGGGTCGGCATGGGGATCGGGAAGGCGAGCGTTTATAAGTACATACCGAACTACTTTCCCAACGACGTGGGGGCGGTCGGCGGATTGGTTGGAATGTTGGGTGCGCTCGGTGGTTTCTTTCTGCCGAAGGCTTTTGGCTGGCTGGGCCGCGCGACGGGCTTTCCACAAGCGGCGTTTCTCGCACTGCTGGTGTTGACGTTTATCAGCCTGGCGTGGCTGGTGCTGGCCGTTCGTGCTCAGAAGGCCAGTGAACTACAGGCAGCGCGCGAGCCAGAGATGGTTCTCGCGCCCGGCATGGGGGCGGTCTAATGTCGCTCGCGCTGCCGATTTATCCGGCGACGAACATGGGCGAATCGCTGAGCGTGCCTCCGCCCAGCTTGCTGGACATGCTGCTGCGGGAGCAACAATCGACCGCAGTCGAAAAATTCTCGCAGTGGCACGAGCAGGATGTTGCGCCGCTACAGGAACGCTATTATCGCGATTTGATTCCGCTGTCTCGGCCAGGAGTGGGAGAGCAGTACGCCTTCGAGGTCGATCTGGATGCTTGCTCGGGGTGTAAAGCCTGTGTCGTTGCCTGCCACAATCTTAATGGCCTGGAAGAAGAGGAAACGTGGCGGTCCGTTGGGCTGCTCCATGGAGGGACGACACAATCGCCGCTCTTGCAGCATGTGACGACGGCATGCCACCACTGCATTGAACCGGCATGTCTCGACGGTTGCCCAGTGAAAGCATACGAGAAAGATCCACTGACCGGTATTGTGCGGCATCTCGATGACCAATGCATCGGTTGCCAGTACTGTGTTTTGAAGTGTCCCTACGACGTACCCAAGTATAGTCATACGAAAGGCATCGTTCGTAAATGCGATTTATGTAGCGATCGTTTGGCGGTGGGGGAAGCGCCGGCTTGTGTTCAGGCTTGTCCCAATCAGGCGATTCGCGTGGCGATTGTCAGCAAGCAGGCAGCTATTGAGAACGCGGAAGCTAATTTGTTTCTGCCAGGGGCACCGGAGCCGAGATATACGCTGCCCACAACGGTTTATAAGACCAAGCGGCCGATGCCCGCAAATCTGTTGCCGGCAGACTACTACGCGGCTGCCCCGCAACACGCGCATTGGCCGCTGGTGCTGATGCTGGTGTTCACGCAGATGTCGGTAGGGGCGTTTGTAGTCGATCAAATGGTGAACGACGTCATGGTAGCCGGGGGTGCGAGCGAACAGCCGGCGAACCGAATGTTGCACTTGGCGACGGCGTTCGGCCTGGGGTTGATCGGTCTGGCGGCAGCAACTTTGCACTTGGGACGGCCGTGGCTCGCTTATCGATCGATCATCGGCTGGCGGACGAGTTGGCTGAGCCGCGAAGTGCTGGCGTTCGGCGCTTTTGCCGCAACAGCGTCGGTGTATGCGTTAACACCTTGGCTAGAGCTGGCCGGCTTTACGGTTGCGCCAGGTTTGAGTCGCGCCTTGGGTGGTATTGTGGCCGCGAGCGGCTTGGGCGGCGTGGTTTGCTCGATCATGATCTATGCCAGCACGCGGCGGGCGTTTTGGAATCCGGCCTATACGGGCTTGAAGTTCTTGTTGAGCTGCCTGGTTCTGGGCATCCCGCTGGTCTTACTTATTCATTTGGCTTCGAGCGCGTGGACCTCTGGAGCAGAGAACGATGTTGCGGTAAGCGGTCTGTGCCGCGCGCTTTGTCTTTGTCTCATGGCGGTGGCAATGGCAAAGTTGTTGGCGGAAGTAGCGATTTTTGCCTGGCTGCAAACCAGCACCTTCACTCCTTTACGACGAACGGCAATTCTCATGTCTGGAGATTTGTCGCGGGTGACGCAGTTGCGATTTGCGATTGGCGTTGTCGGTGGAATCGTGCTTCCGATGCTGGTGCTGACGCATTTTTTTGCTGCTCCCGAGGCACCGACTTATCTGGTTTCCGTCGTGGTGCTGGCGTCGTTGTTGTGGCTATTCAATTTGGCCGGTGAGACCATCGAGCGTTACCTGTTCTTCGCCGCGGTGGTGGCTCCCAAGATGCCAGGAGCCCCTTGCACATGAGTACCACGATCTATCAAGCAGCACAGAATCTCTTGGGCGGTATGTTCCATCAGCCGACAGGTCCGCTAACAGCCGAATTGCTGCGGAATCCGGGCGGATTTGGTCTGGGCCAGTTGCCGATGGCCGAGACGCCCGATGCCACGACGGCGATGACCTGTGGTTTTTGCTCGACGGGTTGCTCACTCACGATCCATTTGAAGGACCAGTCGGCTATCGGTCTGTCGCCGACGACCGAATATCCCGTCAACCTGGGAATGGCATGTCCCAAGGGGTGGGAGGCACTTTCCGTTTTGCAATCGGACGACCGAGCAACGACGCCTCTGTTGCGAGACGAGCGTGGTCAGTTACGGCCGACCGATTGGCCAACGGCGCTGGCGACGTTTTGCCAACGGATGAAAGCGATTCAAGCTCGGCATGGCAACGACTCGGTGGCCTTTCTGAGCACGGGGCAGATCGCGACGGAAGAAATGGCCTATCTCGGCAGCCTGGCCAAGTTTGGCATGGGCATGGTGCATGGAGATGGGAACACGCGTCAATGCATGGCAACGTCGGTGGTCGCATACAAACAGTCGCTCGGTTTTGATGCGCCCCCTTATACCTACGCCGATTTCGAACAGTCGGACGTGATCGTGCTGGTCGGGGCGAATCTCTGCATCGCCCATCCCATTTTGTGGCAACGCGTTTGTCGCAATCCGCATCGGCCTGACATCATTGTCATCGATCCGCGGAAAACCGAAACGGCGATGGCAGCAACGCTGCATTTGCCGCTCTTGCCGAAATCGGATTTGACGCTGTTTTATGGTCTGGCTCACATCCTGATTAGCAACGAATGGGTTGACGAGAAGTTCATTGCCGCGAGTACGACCGGGTTTGATGATTTTCAGAAGCATGTTACGGATTTCACGCCCGAGCGCGTGGCGGCGGCCACGGGCCTCAACACTGACTCACTGCACGATTTGGCGCGCCGCATCCATCTAGGCAAGCGCGTGTCGTTCTTTTGGACGATGGGAGTCAATCAGAGTTACGAGGGGGTGCGGACGGCTCAGAGCCTCATCAATTTGGCCTTGATGACCGGCAATATCGGCCGCCCGGGCACGGGAGCGAACTCGATCACCGGCCAGTGCAATGCAATGGGTTCGCGGCTGTTCAGCAATACGACGAATCTGCTGGGTGGACGTGATTTTCAGAACGAAGAGCATCGACGACACGTCGCGAGCATTCTGGGCATCGACCAGGATCGCATTCCCACGCGGCCGAGTTGGGCCTATGACCAGATTATTGAAGGTATTTTGCAGGAGAAGATTAAGGGGTTGTGGGTGATCGCTACCAATCCGGTGCATTCGTGGATTAATCAGAACATGCTTCGCGATGTGCTGTCGCGGCTGGATTTTTTGGTCGTGCAAGACATGTACACAACGACGGAAACGGCGCAGCAAGCGCACATGGTGTTGCCTGCGGCTGCATGGGGGGAGAAAGAGGGGACGCTTATAAATTCCGAACGCCGCATTGGCCTCATCAAAAAAGTGGCCCGAGCACCAGGACAGGCCTTGGCCGATTTTTCGATCTTTCGGCTGATCGCCGAGGCGTGGGGCTGTGGCCAGATGTTTGAACGCTGGAAGAGCCCGGAAGATGTGTTTCAATCGCTGAAGGAACTTTCTCGCGGTCAGCCTTGCGATATCACCGGCATTACCAACTACCAAATGCTCGACGAGCGCGGAGGCATTCAGTGGCCATTTCCAGAGCACGGCGGTGATAATGCTGCCGAGCGACGCCTGTTTGCCGACGGGAAATTTTTTCATGCGGATGGCAAGGCGAAATTCATTTTTGAGCAGCCGGCGAGGATGCCCGAGGAACCCACCGAGCGTTATCCGTTCTTGCTACTTACGGGGCGCGGCACGGCCTCGCAGTGGCACACGCAAACTCGCACTTCGAAATCGGCGGTGCTGCGTAAACTTTATCCGGCTGAGGTGTATGTCGAGATTAATCCCTCGGATGCCCGGCGAATTGGAATCAAGCCTGAGCAGCGCGTGCTGGTCGAGTCGCAACGAGGTTCGCTGGTGGCGAAGGCGTTTGTCACCTACACGGTTCAGCCAGGGCAAGTGTTTGTGCCCATGCACTATGAGCAGACTAATCGGTTGACTTTGGCGCATTTCGATCCGTATTCGCGGCAGCCGTCGTATAAGAACTGCGCGGTGGCAGTACGTCCCGCAGAGACGCACGATGGCGTTTAAGTCAGGCATGACAACGACAGAAGGCGGAGCAATGAACAACGAGCAGGCATTTACCGAAGAACAGCAGCAATATTTGCAAGGCTTTGCCGCCGGTTGTGTTGCGTTGCGCGGTGGGACGACATTTGCGGCCACTCAATCGGGCACGAATGGTAGCGCGGCGCTGGCGAAGTCCGCCGGTCCCGAAGATACGCGGCAGATTCATTGGGATGGACAAGATCGGACGATCGCAGCCGGGCAGAAGTTGTGCCCCGAGGAGCAAGCCAAACGGAAGAAGGATCCGTTTCAGATGTGGGAAGAGATGCAGGCCAACGCCGCCGCGGGAAAATTTCCAAAAGGCACGGATGTGCTGCTCTACAAGTATCACGGGCTGTTTCATGTGGCACCGGCTCAAGATGCCTTCATGTGTCGGTTGCGTTTTCACGGCGGGCTGACGAATTCGCATCAGTTTCGTGGATTGGCGGATGTTGCCGAGCAATATGCGGGTGGGTACGCGGATGTGACCACACGCGCGAATCTGCAACTGCGAGAGATCAAGGCCGAGAACCCGCTGCATGTCATCACGTCGCTGCTTGATTTAGGCATCATCACGCGTGGCTCTGGCGCGGATAACATTCGGAACGTGACGGGTTCGCCCACCGCGGGGATCGATGTCGAGGAAATCTATGACACGCGACCGCTCACCAAGGAGATGCACCACTACATCATCCAGCACCCGGAAATGTATGGCCTGCCGCGGAAATTCAATATTGCCTTTGATGGCGGCGGGAAAATTAGTGCCCTGGCCGATACGAATGACATAGGTTTCTTTGCTGTCCATGTGGGTGAAGGCCGCGAAGTGCCGCCGGGCGTTTATTTTCGCATGGAACTGGGCGGGATCACGGGGCACAAGGACTTTGCCCGCGATTGTGGCGTGCTGCTGAAGCCGGAAGAGTGCGTGCCGGTGGCGGCGGCGGTGGTC
>JANNTN010000326.1:0-17599 GCA_031394445.1 Anatilimnocola sp. | reverse complement strand
CGCGGCGTTGTCGGCCAGTAGCTCAGCCATCGCTTCGTAGATCTCGCCGATTTGCTCGTCGGCCTGCTTGCGGACGACGAGGGCCGCTTGAGCCGCGGCTTTCTCGGCCATGAGCTCGGCAATTTGCTGCATGAGCTTGTGCGGATTGAACGCGGACAATTCGTCGTGGTGATGGATTCGCTTCACAACGACATCGCCAAGTTCGCAACCGTCCTGGCCACATTTGGTTTCGCTGGTTTCGCCCGAGCAGGGGCAGCATTTGCAAGTGCTGGCTGAAGCCGCAGCACATTCGGCACCGCACGCTGTCTTCGCAGCACAATTGCACTCACCGCTGGCCGCACAGGGGCAGCCAAGGCGAACGAATTTCGCCGTGAGGTGCGCCGGCGGATGCTCGATCGCGATCGAGCCACCGTTAAAGAGCGTTAGCTTTTCTTCGTGGCAGACGGATTCGGTGCAAGCGTGCTCGGAAAACAGTTCCGGGCGAGGCATCGTGACCCGAAACATCATCCCGTTGCCAAACTCGCCGGCGAGTGCCTTGGTGGCCCGTTGGAAAAATTCGGCCGCGACGGGATCGATTCCCAGCACGGACTGATCAGCCGGGACGCGATGATCGACGCAATGTTCGCCGGGACAGACCGGCGGCAGGCTGGGAACGGTCTCCTGAGCGTTGGCGACTGGCATTACGGCGATTTGCATCACGCCGGCCGCGAAGATCCCCAGCGTGAAGCAATATCCGGCGAGCAGACATCCCGCCCGGTCAAAGACTCGACTCATAACCCATCCTTTGTCAGGGAAACGAAAAGCACAATCCTGCGGCTGCGGGGTATAACGACGAAAGACGATGTGAACAAGACAAACCGGGAAAGCTGTCACTGGTCATTTGCCATTCGCAGATGCCCATGACAAGTGACTACTGACCAATGACACGCTAGCAACGATGGCACGCCACGGACATTTTGAGAGGCTCGCGGAGCTTTTGCAGTTGGAATCTGCCGCGGAGGCGGAGCAACTGGCTGCGCAGGCGCAACGCCGCACAGGTCCAACTGCGGAACGGTCCGGCAGTTGCCTCGTGAAGCTCGCGATTCGCGATGAGCAGCCGTCGTTTGGCGGCCGCGTCGTTGTAACCCTCGGCAAACGGGACCAAACGCAATCGTTGCCGTGGAATCGCCTCAGCGTCGGCACGCCGGTCTTGCTCACGGAGGAAGGAATTTCCGGACAACGGGGCTGGCGCGGTATCGTCTGTCGCCGCGATAAAAACACGCTCGATGTCGCTCTGGCCCAGGAGCCTGAGCCCGAGCAAGATCGCCCCACGTTTCGGCTGGATGTCTCCAGTGACGAAATCGCCCGCCAGCGGATGACATCGGCCCTGACGCAAGCGCGCAAAGCCGATCGCGGCCGCTTGGCTCAACTGCGCGATGGGCTGATCGGAGCGCGGGAGCTGAAAATCGGAGAGATCAAGCCCTTCGAGTGCCTCGACGACGGCTTAAATGCCTCGCAACGCGAAGCGGTTCAGTTCGCCCTCGCCGCGGCTGATATCGCTGTCATTCACGGGCCGCCGGGCACAGGCAAAACGACGACTGTCATCGAACTGATTCGGCAGGCCGTCGCCCGTGGTGAAAAAGTCTTGGCATGTGCGGCTAGTAACCTGGCGGTCGATAATTTGCTGGAACGGCTGGTCCGCGCCGGCGAGCGGGCGATTCGCATCGGCCACCCGGCCCGCGTGATGGCCGAATTGCAAGAGCACACGCTCGACCTGCTCGTCGATGCCCATCCCGATGTGGCCATCGCCCGCAAGTTGATTCGCGAAGCCCAGCAACTGCAAGACAAAGCCGCCCGCTTCACCCGCGCTAAGCCATTGCCGGGAGCCCGTCAACAGATGCGTGCCGAAGCGCGCGAGCTGTTCGCCGACGCACGCCGCATCGAGTCGCAGATTGCCGAGCATCTGCTCGATTCGGCCACCGTGATCTGCGCGACGTTGACCGGTGTCGATGGCCAGATTCTCGGTCCGCGCGAATTCGATCTGGTCGTCATCGACGAAGCGGCTCAAGCGATCGAACCCGCCTGCTGGATTCCACTGCTCCGGGCTGGGCGCGTCGTGCTTGCCGGCGACCATTGCCAGCTTCCGCCGACGATCGTTTCCAAGCAGGCCGCCCGCGAAGGGCTTGCCGTCAGCCTGATGGAACGCCTACTTAAAGATTTGGGCAACGGTATCTCGCGGCGGCTGACGACGCAGTACCGCATGCACGAAGCGATCATGGGTTTTTCGTCGGAAGCGTTTTACGAATCGTCGCTCGTGGCGGACCAGAGCGTTCGCGGCCATCTGCTCACCGATATTCCGAATGTTCAATCGTCCCCTCTCACTAGTCAGCCGCTGAGCTTTATCGATACGGCCGGCGCGGGTTATGACGAAGAGCTCGAGCCCGAAGGTGAAAGCCGCCGCAACCCTCAAGAGGCCGAACTCGTTGTCCGGCAGGTTCAGTTGCTGCTGGAGGCCGGTCTCGCGCCGCGCGACATCGCGGTGATCTCGCCCTACTCCGCGCAAGTTCGATTCTTGCGAGAACAACTCGATCATGACGGCTTGGAGATCGATACAGTCGATGGCTTTCAGGGTCGCGAAAAGGAAGCCGTCGTGATCTCACTCGTGCGCAGCAACGGCAACAACGAAATCGGCTTTCTCGCCGATACGCGGCGTATGAACGTCGCCCTCACGCGTGCGCGCCGCAAGCTGATCGTTATCGGCGATAGCGCTACGATCGCCGGTCACGACTTCTACCACAAGCTGCTCGAATACTTCGAGCTGCATGATGCCTATCACACCGTGTGGGAGTTTTCGTAGCATACACGATGCACTTCGCGCGTTACTCAATTGAGCAGCGGAATGTCATCCAAAATCATGCGGATCGTCGTGCATGGCTCGGTAGCATAGGGCTGAATCTCAGCCGCCTCTTCGTGATAGACATACAACCAAAAACCAACTGTCAGCGTCACGGCAATGAATGCTGCTAATGCTGTCAAAGCGGCCCAAACACCGGCCGCTTCAGATTCATAACTCATCGGTCCTCCTTGGCCCATTGCGCCAGCCAGCTAATGCAAAGGCAGTGCCGAGAGCGACAAGAGCCTTGTTTTTCCACTGCTTTCACGACTTACGTGACTTCACACGAGCCGCGCCGCGCAAAGAACGGGCATGGCTGCCAACGTATCGAGCTTTCGTGATGGGTCTTTGAAGATAGCGCGAAGGGCCGGTGAGGTTCGCGACGAAGAAATTTTTTCTCTCGCTGCAGCAAGACGAATACTCTCGATCACCATCACAGATGCTGACTCGCCGTCATCTATCCTGACTAGTGCGTGTCGCACGGACGAATAGCGTGCGCGACGTTTTTTTTCCAAGCGAATTGGGCGAAACAGCCGCTACAATTTCGCGGAATGCGCTCTAACCGTCATATATTCCAGTTCTTCTCCCGCATCGACCGCGCGTAATAGCAAACTGCCGCGACTCAGATCACCGCATCCGATGAACGCACGCGGAACCAGCAGTCGTTCGCCAAAGGCTTCGTACAAGATGCGAACATATCTCTCGGTCGCGATGCTTCCCAGAAAAATAACGCGACCTTGCGCCGTCAACTTCTCTGCTAGCTTCTGCGCAGATTGCGCCAACGGTTCGCGATACCGCGGCTCATGAACGTCAATCGAAACTTCCGCGAATTCTTTTAAATCATCCAAGTGGATGATCGTGTCGGGTGAAACTAAGCCGCGACTTGCCGTAATGACCGCAATCGCTGGCTGGTCATCCACCGCGCGGGCGAATGCCCGTGCGTAGGCCAACTTGCCGCGAAAATACAATCCGCTCAAAAACGAAAATACTTCGCCCAGCGTCGCGCCGGCATCGCTGCGCAATTGGCGTGCCAGAAAGAACTCTGCCCGCTCGTTCAAGAGCAGTTTCGCCCGCTGGCCCGTACAAGTCGCTGGCGACAGCAAAAAAGTTGTTCCGATTTGAGCCATTCGATCAGCCCGCGTTTTTTTGCGATGGGATTCTTGCGATGCAAAATGGTGACGGCGACAATTGGCCATCAAATCGAGTTTGCTTCACCCATCTGAAAACGAGACCCTCCATGCGCCGCTACTTGCCTTGGTTCGGTTTGCTCTGGCTGTGCTGCGGAGTACTTACCGCAAACGCCCAAACCCGGCCGCCCAACATCATCTTCATCATGGCCGACGATCTGGGGCGTGGACATTGCGGCTGCTACGGGCAGACGAAGATTCGCACGCCAAATATCGACCGCCTCGCTGCCGAAGGGATGAAGTTCAACCAGTTTTACACCGGGGCGAATGTGTGCGCGCCGTCGCGGAGCGTGCTGATGACCGGCCTGCACACGGGCCACACCGCTGTCCGCAACAACGGTTTGAAGCGGCACCTGCACGACGAAGATGTCACGACGGCGGAGGTGCTGAAGCAGGCCGGCTATGCCACCGGCGGTTTCGGCAAATGGGGCCTGGGCAATCCCAACACGCCCGGCGTCGCCGTCAAACAAGGCTTTGACACCTGGGTCGGCCAATATAGCCAGACGCACGCCCATTTTTACTATCCGTTCTTCGTGATGAAGAATCTGGAGCGTCTTCCGCTGCCTGAAAATGAAGAGAAGCAGCGGGGCCGCTATGTGCAAGATGTGATTCACGAGGAAGCGCTCAAGTTTATCGACGCGAACAAGGACCGACCCTTCTTCGCCTACCTGCCCTACATCCTGCCGCACGTGGAGTTAGTCGCTCCGCCCGAGGCAGTGGCCGAATACGCCGGCAAGTTTCCCAAGATTGCCAAGGCCGATCCACGCCCCGGTTATCTCGGTTCCGAAGATGCCTATGCCGAGTTCGCCGGCATGGTCACGTATCTCGACAAGCTCGTCGGCCAGGTCATCGAGCGTTTGGACAAGCACGGCATCGCGGAGAACACAATCATCTTCTTCACGTCGGACAATGGCCCGCAGCCAGGCGCTTGGACGGATATCTTTGTCGATTTCTTCGACGGCAACGGTTCGTTCAAAGGTGCCAAGACGAATTTTTACGAAGGCGGTATTCGCACGCCGCTGCTCGTGCGCTGGCCGGGCAAGATCAAACCGGGCACGCAAAGCGAGTTCGTCGGCTATTTCGCCGACGTAATGCCGACGCTCGCTGAACTGTCCGGCGCGAATGCTCACTTGCCGAAGTCGATCGACGGACTATCCTTCGCGCCGACGCTGCTCGGTCGTCCTCAAAATCAGAAGACGCATGAGTACTTGTATTGGGAAGCCGCTGGACCAATGCAGACGATTTCGCAGCAAGCCGTCCGTTGGGGAAATTGGAAAGCGGTGCGCAATCGAGGAGCAGACAAATTTGAGCTCTACGACTTGAACAAGGATATTGGCGAAGAACACAATGTCGCTGGGGATCACGCCGACGTGCTGGCCAAGATTTACGCCATCTGCCGCGAGGCGCACACGCCCGAGCGAGTCTATGGCCCGGCCGATCCCGAAGGGGTGAACACCTACGTCAAGTAGATCCAGCCTGCCGGACAGGACTGAATGAACATCAACGGGAGTTACACCATGCGATTTGCCGCGACTGTGATTGTGTTGGCCCTGGCAAGCTTTAGCGTGTGGGCGCAGGAAGCGACTCGTCCCCTCACTCCAACCGAAGCCCTGACCAAGATCGACCAAAAAGTTACCGTCCAGATGGAAGTGAAATCGACGGGGGCAACACGGCCCGCTACCTGAACTCCGAGGCCGATTTCAAATCCGAAAAGAACTTCGCCATCTTCATTCCCAACATCGCCCTGCCTGCGTTTCAAACAGCCGGGGCCGATGATCCGGGCAAATACTACTACGGCAAGACGATCATCGTCTCCGGAACCGTTTCAATCGTCCAGAACCGCCCGCAAATTCGCGTGGAAGACCCAACTCAAATCAAAGTTGTCACCTCTCAACCTGCCAAGCAACGAGCCAAGTGACGTTAATTTCCTTACCAGCACGAGCTGAGCCGTATTTCACTTCCTGCAACTCTCTGTGTCTCCGTGCCCCTGTGCCTCTACGTTAAAAAAGAAGATTCCACAACTTCGCCACGTCCAAAATTGCTCTCAGCGCGTCTTTCACAGTAAAATCGCACTATGCTGCGATTCGTCGATGACTATCGTTCCCACTCAGGCCGCGTCACCCGCCGCGACTTTCTGAGTTGCGGCGTATTAGGTGGTTTGAGCCTCGCGGTTGCCAATCAATCCTTGGCGCTGGACGATTCTCCGCGTCTGGCCGGTTTCGGCCGCGCCAAGTCGGTCATTCTCGTTTTTGCCAACGGCGGCCAAAGCCAGATCGACACCTGGGATCCCAAACCCGCCGCGCCGCTCGATGTCCGCGGCGCGTTTCAGCCGATGGCGACGGCGATCCCCGGCGTGCAATTCTGCGAGCACATGCCGCAGATTGCCAAAATGGCCGATCGGCTGACGATCGTTCGCAGCATGTCGCACGAAGACCTCGACCACGGCACGGCGGCTTATTTAGCGCTGACCGGCGTCTATCACAAGCAGCGTTCGGCCAATCCGCTCCCCAGCCCGCTCGATATTCCAACCTACGGTGCCGTCCTCCGCCGCCTGCAAGCAAAAAGCAAATTCGTCTATGACGCGGTACACCTGAACGGCCCGGCGCTCGTACCCACAAACCTCTCGCCCGGTCAGGACGGCGGCTTGCTCGGCCGTGCCTTTGAGCCGCTGGTCATTGGCGATCCCAGCGACGCGGCCGGCGCGTTGCCCGACTTGGTTCCGCAGGACGGCCTGCCACCGGTTCGCTTGAGTGACCGCCTGACGCTCAAACAAACACTCGACCAATACGCCGCACGCCTCGAAGGCAATCAGCAAGCCCTCGACATGAACCGCTTGTATGGCCAGGCGAACCAAATGTTGTCATCGCGGGCGACGCGCGATGCTTTTGATTTAGAAGCCGAGCCGGCAAAAATCCGCAATCGCTATGGCCGCCATCGCACCGGGCAGGCGATGCTGCTCGCGCGCCGCCTGGTCGAAGCGGGCGTCCCTTTTATCAACGTCATCGCCACGCAATCGAACCGCGGCCAGGACAAAGACCCCGACGACAGCGACTCCTACGGCTGGGACACACACAACGACATTTTCGACGCCCTGCAAAACCGTTTGCTGCCCAGATTCGATCAGAGTTTTTCCGCCCTCATTGCCGACCTCGACGAGCGCGGCTTGCTCGACCAGACGCTGGTCGTCTGCATGGGTGAATTTGGCCGCGCCCCGCGCGTGGCGCTCGAACCAAAGTTCGCCGGCGCGTCGCCCGGCCGCAAACATTGGGCCGCTGTGTATTCGATCGCGCTGGCCGGCGCGGGGGTGCAGCGCGGCGCGGTCGTCGGCGCTTCCGATCGACTCGGCGCGGAGCCCGCCACCGACCGCTACGGCCCGTGGGATGTCGCCGCGACGATGTTCCACGCCCTCGGCATCGATCCCCACGGTCACTACACCGATACTCTCGGCCGCCCCTATGCCATTGCCTCCGGCCGTCCCATCGAAGCTCTTTACGGCTGATCCGCTTACCAATTGTTTAACCCGTAGCCGCAGGCGCAGGCTTGCACCGCTCTCCACAACCATGCTGCATCCACGCTATCTCGGAATCTTCCTCGCTTTCGTTTCTTTTGCATTTTCGACGATCGCCGCCGACCCACCGCCGCCCAGTCCGCTCAACGATCCCAAGTTCTTCCCGCTCGCTGTATGGGTGCAAAATCCGTCGAACGCACCCAAGTACAAGGCCGCTGGAATTAACACTTACGTCGGCTTGTGGCGGGGGCCAACCGACGAACAACTGCACACGCTCAAGTCGCACGGCATGTATGTGATTTGCTCGCAAAACACCGCCGGCCTGGCTCACAAGGACGATCCGACGATTATCGCCTGGATGCACGGCGACGAACCCGACAACGCCCAGAGCATCCCCGGCGGAAAAGGTTACGGCCCGCCAATCTTGCCGGCCAAGATCGTCGAGGATTACCAGAAGCGAAAAGCGGCCGATCCCACGCGGCCCGTGCTTTTGAACCTCGGCCAAGGGGTCCCCTGGGATCAATACATCGGTCGCGGCGTGCGGCGAAATCACCCCGAGGATTATCCCGAATATGTGCAGGGCTGCGACATCGCGTCGTTCGATATCTATCCCGCCTGCCACGAGCACAAAGACATCGCCGGCAATTTATGGTACGTCGCCGATGGCGTCACGCGCCTGAAGAAATGGGCCGGGAATGACCGCCGCGTCTGGAACTGCATCGAATGCACACACATCAGCAACACCAAGGCCAAAGCCACGCCCCAGCAAGTAAAAGCCGAAGTCTGGATGTCCCTCATTCGTGGCTCCCAAGGCATCATCTACTTCTGCCATCAATTTCAGCCCACGTTCATCGAAGCCGGATTGCTCGCGGATGAAGCAATGGTGCAAGGCATCACCGCCGCAAATCAGCAAATTCAGCAACTCGCTCCCGTGCTGAACAGCCCCAACCTCGCCGACGCGGCTACCGTCGAATCTTCCTCCGCCGAAACCCCCGTCGAGTTCATGGCCAAACGCGGCGGCACCGATCTCTATCTCTTCGCCGTCGGCATGCGCGGCAATGCCACAACCGCCACTTTCAAACTGGCCGACGCTGGCACAAAACTTCAAATCGAAGTCCTCGGCGAGAACCGCCGCATCGACATCACGAATGGCCAGTTCAGCGATGCCTTCGAACCCTGGGGCGTTCACCTCTATCGTGTCACGGTGAACTAATGGCTGCTGGCGTTCCCAAACTCACGCACCTCCCCCGCTTGCCTCGCGATAAATCCGCGCCGATTGGCTGTATCGGCAGTGGGTTCATCATGGCGGATTGCCATTTGGTGGCGTACCGCAAAGCGGGTTTCAATCCGGTGGCGATTGCTTCGCGCACGCCGGCGAAAGCGAAGCAGATCGCCAAACGTCACAACCTGAAGGCTTACGGCACCTATCAGGAGATGCTCGCCAGCGGCACGGTGGAAGTCGTCGATATTGCGGTGCCGCCCGATGTGCAGTTCGCTGTGATCCAAGAGATTTGCAAGCACAAAAAGTACATCCGTGGCATCCTGGCGCAAAAGCCGCTGGGCGTGGACTACAGCCAAGCGAAGCAGATTGTGCTGCTTTGCAAAAAGGCGGGCATCACGCTGGCCGTGAACCAGAACATGCGGTACGACCAGTCGATCCGCGCTTGCAAATCGCTGCTCGATCAGGGTCTGCTCGGCGAGGCGGTCCTGGCGACGATCGACATGCGGGCGATTCCTCACTGGATGCCGTGGCAAGAGCGGCTGGGCTGGGTCACGCTGCGGATCATGTCGATTCACCACCTCGACACGTTTCGCTATCTCTTTGGCGATCCGGTCCGCGTTTTCGCCAGCATCCGGCCCGACCCCCGCACGGCGAAAAAGTTCAAGCACACCGACGGCATCTGCCTCTACATCCTCGAATACGCGAGCGGCCTGCGTTGCTCCTCGTGGGACGACGTCTGGGCCGGTCCCGCGCTCGAAGGGGCGGAAAAAGACATCGGCATCCGCTGGCGCGTCGAAGGACTGGAAGGCATGGCCCGCGGCAACATCGGCTGGCCCGAATATCCCAAACCCACCCCTAGCACAATCGACTACACCACGATCAAACATCCCGGCTCCTGGCACTCTCCGCGCTGGAAAGAGGTTTGGTTCCCCGACGCCTTCGTTGGCACGATGGCCCAGCTTCTCGTGGCCCTTGAAGAACGCGCCGAGCCCGAGATCAGCGGCCGCGACAACCTGAAAACCATGGCCCTCGTCGATGCCTGCTACCTCTCCGCCAAAGAGCACCGGGCTGTTTCGCTACGCGAGATCATCAGGAGCGGCTAAAATAAATGTTGTTACTTGGCGTCTTGCCCTCCGTCCCTCGTTCTCTCTGTCACTCTGTCCCACGTGGCCAGTAAACAAAACCAAAGAGCCGATACCAGCCGCTCGCTGCGTCCGCCGCAGTTCGGCCTGCGTACCCTGCTCATCTTGGTAACAATTTGCGGCGTATTGCTCGCTCTGCGCGAGTGGTTCGATCCGATCGTGCTATTCGCGCTGGTCTTCTTCGCGTTGTCCGTGTTTTGTCATGTGGCCGGCAACGCGATCGGCACGCGACTCCGGCAAATCGGCGATTCGTCCGATCCCGGCGAATCGGACGAACCCTATCGAAGCGTCCGGTCACCACCCCGGCCACAAGACTTCGCCCCCGCGACTCGCCTGAGCCAGCGGCACAGCCTCGGCTGGACCATCATCATCGCCAGCAGCGTCGGCGCGACATCGGGTGCGGTCGGCGGCGGCCTGTGGACTTTCATCGTCGCCCGCGGCCACGCTCGTCCGTTCGACATCGCCATCGGCGTCATCGCTTTCACCGTTCTCGGCGGTTTGGCGTCCTTTGCCGTCTTCGGCTTTGCTCAAGTTCTATTCGGGGCCATCTGGCAGGCCCTAAATTCCCCGGCTAATACCGGACCGACCGAAGCCCCCTCCAAGTGACTTTTTGCAGTTCAAACGCAGATTTTCCGGCATTACAACCCACACAGAATCAGTTGTGGTAGTAGCCGCGTCTTGGTAATTTAGAGGGTCTGGCTTTTCAAGGCTTCCAGCATTCGGCCTGGAATCGGGCGGTTTTCACTCGGGCGTGAAAAAGCGGGTTGCGATCGTGACCACGCTTTGGCGGCGGTATTCCGGCAGCTCTGTCTTCGTTTTTTCGTGGGAGATTCAATCATGCGGCGTCATCGTACCTTGGGATTCACCCTGGTCGAGTTGCTCGTCGTCATCGCCATCATTGGCGTGCTCGTCGCGCTGCTGTTGCCAGCCGTGCAGAGTGCCCGCGAAGCCTCGCGGCGCACCGCATGCACCAACAACATCCGGCAACTTGGCCTGGCCGCGCAGAATTTTGCCGATGCCAACGGCAAGCTTCCGGTTGCGACGCAAATCGCCGGCAACCCTGCTAATGGCACATCGAACATGATGAGTACTTATCGGACGCCCGGCTTTGGGCCGAACTGGGCCGTGCAGATGCTGCCTTATTTTGAGCAAAGCGCGCTGTTCGAGCAAAACAGTGCCGGCATCAACAACTATTTGCCGAGCAATGGAGCGGACCTGAGTTGGCGGCGCGTCGCTACCGCTTCGATCAAAGGTTTCCGCTGCCCATCGGATAACTACGGCGCGAACCCTTCCAATACCTTCCAACTGAACACCGGCACCTTCAATACCTTCTGGGCGCGGGGCAACTACGGCGCAAACGCTGGCCCAGGCTGGTTGCATTTCACCCAGCAAGGTCAATCGTTTATTACCGGCGCGCAATCGACTTTCACGGGAGAAAGCATGATGGGCGGAGTGTTTGCCGTGAACTTCGGAATTCGCCTCGCTCAGATCGGCAGCCAGGACGGCACCTCGAACACGATCGCGTTCAACGAGCTGCGTGTCGGCATCAATGAAGGAGACCGCCGCGGTGTGTGGGCGATGGGTGTTGGCGGCTCAAGCATCACGGCGGGTCATGCGACGGGCGATTCGCTCGTACCCAACGACAATGCTGAAAAGTCGGACGACATCGAGGATTGCACCGCCCTTCGCGCGAAGATTGGCAAGCCCTCGGTCGGCATGGGCGATATGCGAATGGGCTGCTCCTTCGACAATGCCCCGATGAACTGGCCTAACTGGCAAGGCCAGTCCCGCAGTCTGCATCCCGGCGGCGTCTTGGCCTGCTTTGCCGATGGCAGCACTCGTTTTATTTCCAACAATATTGCAGCCACGAACTGGAAGTCGCTGAATAGCCGCGAAGATGGCCAAAACGTGAATGCAGACTAAGAATATTCAACGCATCATGAGTTTGATTCGTCGAGATGCCGTGGCCGCCTGGCTGCTGGTGGCTGTTGCCGTTTGTGTCGGCTGCGGCAAGAAAAATAGCAACATTACCGTTACCGGGAGCGTCGTTCGCAATGGTCAGCCGCTTGCCGTCAGCAAGAACGGCTATGTTCAGGTCACAATTCAGCCGGATATAGATCCCGGTAAGGCGTTCACGCCCAGGCTCGCCGAATGCGACAAGGCAACGGGGAAGTTTGAGATTCGGGACATTCCGGCCGGAAAGTACAAGGTCGGCATTCAGCAGTTCGATCCCGATCCGACAACGGATAAGCTGAAAGGCGCTTTTTACGTCGATACCAGTAAGATCGTCCGCGATCTCGACGGCAAAACGCCGCTGGATATTGATTTGGCCAAGCCGGAGTAAGTGCCGCCTGCATGTATGCCCGTGCTCTCACCTGGTGGACCATCCTGCGGATCGCGCTGTCGGAGCGGTTGGTCTATCGTGGAGATTTCGCGCTTGGCACGCTGATGCGGTTTTTGCCGATCGTCACGCAAATCTTTCTGTGGTTCGCTGTGTTTGAAGCCCGCGGGCAAGAGCCGGTGGGCGGGTATCGCTACGAGGATTTTGTCGCTTACTATCTGCTGACGATGGTGGCCCGCGCTTTTTCCAGCATGCCGGGCCTGGCCAGCGGCATCGCCGGGCAAATTCGCAGCGGCGAAATCAAAAAGTTTCTCGTGCAGCCGGTCGATCTGCTCGGCTTTCTGCTTCTGGGCCGCATCGCCCACAAGCTGGCCTATTACACCGTCGCCATCGTGCCGTTTGCGTTTGTCTTTTATCTCTGCCGCGACTACTTCCCCGGCTGGCCCACACTGGGAACATTCGCCGCGGGCTGCCTGTCGCTCGTGCTCTGTTTTCTGCTCGGATTCTTTCTCGAAGCATGCATGGGCCTCGTTGGATTTTGGTGGTTGGAGGTCAGCTCGCTGCTATTCGTCTATATGCTGTTCAGTTTCTTCTTGTCTGGTCACATGTTCCCGCTCGATATGCTGCCTGAGCCGTGGCACTCGATTGTGGAGCTGACGCCGCTGATGTATCTCGCCTATTTCCCCGCCGCCGTGTTGCTCGGCAAGATTCAAGGCGCTGAACTGGTCTTTGGCCTCGCTGTCGAAGCTGCCTGGGTCGTCTTCTTCATCTTCCTCTCCCGCTTCCTGCACCAACGCGGCACTCGGCGCTACAGCGCGTTCGGCGGTTAACGCTGTCGTCCATGAAGTGATCCCTGGCAGTGGCGAGGGGTTTGGCGATTTGATGCGCTTATATTTTGAAAAAGTTTTGAGGAGTGGAGCGATCGGAATTTCATAAGTTGTGGCGGCGTGCGGTGTTGCATCGAGTGATGTATTTGGGGCGCGCTAATATAAGGGGGGATATAAGCGCTGAAGTCGTCGTCGTAGGCCATGGGTGTCTCGGCGCGCAGAGCGGATAATGTCTCGCGCGGAGGCGCAGAGAACACGGAGAGAGAGGCAGGAGGTTGCCTCTACTATCTCCATTGCAATCTGCGCGAAAAACCGGGCCAGATTCTTGAAAATATTTTTAACAGAAGCGTTGCGGCCGTGAAATCTGATGGTCCAGTCAACTCTGCTGTGCGTTCGTGCCCACCTTTCAACGTCAGGAACAAGCCAAAAAGACGCCTCGGCGTGAGATCGAAATCGCACAGCGGCGGTACGCCGAATTAGGACGAATCCGAAGCAAAAAGAAAGAGAAGTAAATTGCCATGCGAGTTGATCGTTCTTCTGGCAACGTGTTTCGCGGTCTCAATCAAGGGCAGGCCGCCAAACTCCTCGGCGTCACGCAGCCGCGGATTAGCGCTCTGTTGCGTGGGAAAATTCAACTGTTTAGCGTGGATGGGCTGATGGCGATGCTCGGGCGCGGCGGGGCGCGCGTCTCGGTCACCGTGAAGCAGCAGCGCGGCAGGGTGGCATAGCGGCTTCGCGACCTGAATCCGTTCAACTCTGACTCAAGTGACGATTTCCGAGACGCGCCAGTCGATGAGGTGGATTTCGACGTTTTGGCGGCCTTTGAATTCGTTGATGACGGGTTTGTAGGCGATGTCGAGGGGGGTGCCTGTGGCGACGAGCTCGTCGTGCCATTCGGCACCGCCGAAGGCGACGCAGCGAATGGGGGTGCGCTGCTGGATCAGCTTCATGGAAAGATGCCGCTCGCTGGCACCCATCTTTTTGGGCGGCTCGCTGAGCTTGACGCCGGTCGCGCAGAGGATGGGGCGGGGGTTGCCGGCACCGAAGGGGGCGAGGGATTGAATTTGGCGGACGGTTTCGAGCGTGAGCTGGCAGAAAGGGCCTTCAGCATCGACGCGAATTTCGCCGGTGCGCGAGCCCTCTGGAGTTTCGTTAGCCGCGTGCTCGCAAAAGGCCGCGCGGAAGGCATCGACCTTGGCTTCGTCGATCTTGAGGCCGGCGGCACAAGCGTGGCCGCCGTGGCTGACGAGATATTCGGTGCAGGCCGCGAGAGCCGTGTGTAGATTCAGGCCATTCGGCGAGCGGGCGGAGCCAGTGCCCGGCTTGATGCCGAGCTCGTCGAGCGCGATCAGCACGACGGGCCGGTGGTATTTTTCGGCCAGGCGGCCGGCGACGAGGCCGATGACGCCGGCGTGCCAGCCGCGACCGGCGAGGACGAGGGCCGAGTCGCCGTCGGGATCGAATTGTTCCTTGATTTGCTTGGCGGCGGCCAGATTGATGCTGCGTTCCAGACTCTCGCGGCTGCTGTTGAGTTGGTGGATGTATTCGGCGAGTTGAAGGGCTCGTTCGCGGGAGTCGGTGGTGAGCAGTTCGACCGCAAGCTGTGCCTGGCCAAAGCGGCCGGCGGCGTTCAGGCGTGGGGCCAGCATGAAGGCGATGTCCTCGCTTTCGAGCGACGGCTTTTCATGCAACTTGGTGACTTGCATTAGCGCCGCCAAACCGAGCGGCGGCATGTGCTTGAGGCTATTCAAGCCGTGCCGAACCAAAATGCGGTTCTCATCAATGAGTGGCACGACATCGGCCACGGTGCCGAGGGCGGCGAGGCCGACGGCGGAGAGCAAGAAGTCACGCAGGCGGTCAGTGACTTTTTTCGCTTCGCTGGCGCGTTGGCAGAGAGCCCAGGCGACCTTGAGCGCGACCCCCGCACCGCACAAACCGCCAAACGGATAGTTATGCCCGGGCAAGCGCGGGTGAACGATCGCGGCGGCGGCGGGCAGCTCGGAAGTGAATTCGTGGTGGTCGGTGACGATCAGTTCCAAGCCCAGCTCGCGGGCAAGGGCAGCTTCCGTGATGCTGGCGATGCCGCAATCGACCGTGACGACGACGGATGTGCCACGCTCAGCCAGTGTGCGAAGGGCGTCGCTGTTCAGACCGTAACCGTCTTCGAGTCGGTTGGGCACGTGGTACGAAACGTCCGCGCCGAGCAGCTTCAAGCAAGAGAGCAGAATGGCCGTGCCCGTCATGCCGTCGGCGTCGTAATCGCCATAGACGACGATTTTTCTTCGCTCGCGAACGGCGGCGTAAATTCGATCGGCCGCTTCCGCTGCGCCGGGCAATTGGTCGGGGTCGCGGAGGCCGGTGAGCTTGGCTTCGAGAAAGAGCTTCACTGCGTCGGGGTCATAGACGCCGCGAGCGATGAGTAGTTGAGCGACGATCGGCGAGACGCCCGAAGCTTGCTCCAGGCGGGCGATGCGATCGGCGTCGTGCGGCTGAAAACGCCACCGCTTGGTCGTTCGTCCTTGAAGCGTTTGGGTCATGTGCAACCCTGGATGGCGCGCCCTCGGTGGCGGGCCGTAGCGGCAGTCAAAGCGTAAGGTCAGTCAAAAAAGGTGCATGCGCTCCGCTTATGCACCCTACAGGACTACTTCTTCTTCTCGGAGTGCAGCGTGCGCTTGCGGAGGCGCGGGCTGTACTTCTTCAGCTTCAGCTTCTCGCCGCCCGGCTTGCGGCGGAGGATGTAATTGATGTCGCCCGTTTCGTCGCAAACGAGGAAAACGACATCCGCTTTTTTCTTGCTCTTAGCCATGCTTCACTCCGACCCATCAATACAAACAACCGGAATTTCCTACCCCCTTATACTTTAGCCGCACTTGGGCGTGGGGTGTAGGTGGGCCGTGAAGTGCCTAAATCCTTGCGAATTTCAGTGTAAGAACGGTTTTTGGTCGAAGTGAGCCATGCTGGCACGCAAGGGGACGCGAGAAATCGCGTTTCTCGTCGCATCTGGCCCTGACGGCGTCAGGGGCCTACTTTGGCGAGGGTAACCGCATAACTGAGGGTCGCGGCGGGGCGGCCTTCGAGGGTGACTTTGCCCGAAAGAAAGAAGGCGTCGGACAGGCGTTCGTCGAGGATCGACTCGAGCAGCACCGTGTCGCCCGGCTTGATCATCCGCTTGAATTTCACGTCGTTCAGCCGGCCGGCAACGGGGACGCCGTCGCCCGTGACGTGCTTGCTGAGCAGGACGGCCCCGGCCTGCATCGCCGCTTCGCAGAGGAGCACCCCGGGGACAATAGGAAACTCGGGATAGTGCCCCTGGAAGAACCATTCGTCGGGTTGAAAGGTTTTTTTGCAGACGATCCGATTCTCGTCCCATTCGACGATTTCGTCGAGGAGGAGCATCGGCGGGCGATGAGGAATGGCGGCGAGGATTTGTTCGCGGGACACGGGAGGAGCAGGGTTCTTATAGAGGCTGACCGCATAGGTAATGGCAAGTTCGCGGCCAGGGCATAACTTACTTCTTTCCGGGTAAATATCCGGTCTCATCCCATGTTAAGGGATCATTTTTTTCAGCTTCGGCGTCGATAGACGTATTTTGGAAGTGGGCAAATTTCCACCCATCACCACGCTTTACCAGTATGAACGAGCCTCGCGTGCGCAGTTCGGGAATCACTTCCCCGGAGGGAATCGTAACGGGACTGAACTTCATCGTTGCCACCACAATTGCCACATTTGGAGCGATGGCACGAACCAGCATATTCTCGACGGTCATTTCCGTTTTTGCAAAGATGGTTCGATGAATGTTTTCATGGCCTTTGACAACTGCTGGATTTCCTCGCCAGTGATTCGCCGTGACGTTGATCCATTCCACGTCGTCAGTATTCAGCTCGTGCATGGCCTTCATGTCATGGCGATTCCAAGTGTTCGCGAATTCCGATACGACCTTCCGAACAGCGGCATCATCACTGGTATCGAAGGATCGTGACTCGTGGTTCGTATTCCCGCGAGAATCACTCGACATGCATCCGGCTAACATGACCACAGATAGCGTCACAAGCATCGTACGGTACATGGGGATTTATTTCTCCGGTGAGCAAAAGGCGAACATCAGAACTTACCAGCGTTAGGCCGAAGCATACATTACGAATGAGCAGCGGCTTTCATTAGGAGGGCATCGACGTCGTTGGCGACGATGACGCCGTAGTTAATCGCGCCGAGCCAGCCGGACATAATGATGCCGACGCTGCCGGCGTGATACAACCCCCGCACCTGTTCGGGCAAGCTGCGGCTGACGGCGAGGCCTTCGAATTTTGTCCCAAAGCTCGCGCCGGCGACGTGCTGCGTGTAGTGCTCGAATGTTTTGGGCGTCGCGGCTTCGACGTGATCGAGTCGCTCGCGAATGTTTGGCACGTAGCGATCGAGATGGTTGAGCGTTTTGTCGATGAGGTCTTGCTTGCTGGCTTCGTAGTCTGGCTCGCTCAGGCTGGCCCAGTCGGAATAGTTGGC
>JANNTN010000060.1:0-3342 GCA_031394445.1 Anatilimnocola sp. | reverse complement strand
AAACCAACGACTCCATTGGCAACATCGAAGGCGACCTCCTTGCCTACTGCCTTGCAAACAAGTCCAAGACCTCCTCGGACCAAGCTCCTACGCCCCCCACCCCGGCAAAGTTCGCTAAAAAGACTTTGCAGTCCTCCTGGCCGACATCTCGCACGGCTTGCTTCTCACCCCGTCAAGTCTGATAATGAACGCTACGCGGGCAGTTTGTATCCACGGACCCGGATTTCAGGAGCCAGCCATGCAAAGGTTGATTGCGGTTGTAGTCTTGTTGGTCGCCACTCTCGTGTCGGCGACGCCGGCCGAAGCATTTCATCGCCATTGGGGCTGGCGTGGTGGTTGGGGGCATGCCGGCTGGGGACATCGCGGCTGGGGCGGCTATGGCTGGGGACATCGCGGCTACGCTTGGGGTGGTGGGTTTCGTGGCGGCCCCGCATGGGGTTGGGGCAATCCAGGATGGGGCAATTCCGGCTGGGGAAACCCGGGCTGGGGCAATCAGTGCTTTGGCATGGGCTTCCAACCGGTCTATTACTCTCCGGGCTTCTATCCAGTGAACTCGCCTTGGTTTTTTGCGGCCAACGAAGGCGGATTGAACTTCAATGTTCCCGCCGGCATCAACTTGCCTGCCAGCATCAACAATCCCATGTACGCCTCGTCAACGCGGGGACCGATCGTAACGCTCATTGCAACCACAGCGCGGCCTAACGCTTCCGCTTCGTTTGCGGCAGTGCCGGGTGCGCCAGCGCGGCCGGTTGCCAGGTTTGCTGCGAACACCAGGTTTGCTGCGAACACCAGGTTTGATGCAAACACATTGCAGCAGTTCTTGGGAATGAGCGAGCTGCGGCCGATCAATCTGATCGATGTTCGGATGGCCATGAATCCGGAAGCAGCCGAACCACCAACCGTTCGGTTTCCCACTCGTATTTCCAATGTCGAATCGCGCCGCAAAGCGGAACGCATGATTGCCGAGGCCGATGAACTGTTCAAAGCTCAGAACTTCAATTCAGCCCTCCAGCGCTACAAACTGGCGGTCAGCACGGCCCCGGACCTTGCCGAATCGCATTGGCGACAAGGTCACGCCTTGATTGCGACGCGCAACTACGCCCTGGCAGCGACAGCCTTCAAACGAGCAATCGCGCTGACCGACGATTTGAGTCGCAGCGGTTTTCGGCTGAACGACATTTACGGCGGCGCGATGATGACGAAGTCGCAACACCTGGAATCGCTGGCCGAATGGGCCATCAGCAAGCACGATTCAGCCGATTCTTACTTCCTGCTTGGACTCTTCTTCGAGTACGACGGTCAGCCGGCCCGCGCGAAGAAGTTCTTTCAGAAAGCTTCTGATTTGGCCGGCATCAGCGGCGGACACATCGGCGTCTTTCTCGATCCCGGCGAGCCCGTATTGCTGCGAACAATCGAGCGAACCGTTGCCAAACCGGCACCCGGTATCCCCGTCATCATCCTCAACACCAGCCGCGACATCTAAGCCCTACCATCATCATCAGCCGGGAGCAAACCTGCTCCCGGAATCTCGTGGATTGGCCACTCGGGAGAATTTTCGGGACCAAGTTTGGTCCCGGCTATTGGGTGAGTTACTACTTCCCCTGCTTCGCCATTTGCTGCGCAAGCAGGTCCATCTGGCCCTTCAGATCGGCCAGCAGCATTTGTGGGCTAGCGCCTTCCGCGAGATGCAAATAAAACGACTGCGCGCCGCCGGAGTGCGACGTGGAAAGCAGCGTCGTAGCTTGACGCACGTTCTTCAACTCGCCATCAAGCTCGTTCAACACGGCGGCGGTTTGCCGGTTGCTGCTCCACAATCCGTCCAGTTGCAGGATCAGCCCCAGAATCAGCCCCGCCTGGCCAATCAGCGCCAGCGGCATGCCAATCGGCCAGAGGTCAGGGCGTTTTGCCACCAGCGACCAGCCCAGGAGCACCGCACCGCAGGCAAAAACAGCTAGTCCGATCGAGAGAATCGCCCAAGCAGCGACTTGCGTTCGCGACGGAGCTTCGACGGCTTGTCGCGAAGAACCATCGCTGTCACTTTGATTGTCGTTATTGGACGCGGCGTACGAACCAGATTTTTTCCATTGTTTGGGCGCGATGTGCGGTGTGGGCAGCTTCAAGGCTTCAGCCACGTCCGTGGAGCGCGATTTGAGCGAACAGAGCAGGCGCTGCACGCCACGCAGTTCGGCCTCAATGGCCCAATCTTCATTGCTGAGCGGGCCGAGACGGAGCAGTTTTTCTAGCGTGACGTTCTCGTCCGCGGCTGCTGAGATTGCCGGTGGATTTCCAGCGGGGCTGTGTTGTGCGGCGGTGGCCAGCACTTCGCCACACTTGCCGCAGCGCAGCAGATTGCCTTCACTGGTCGATCCCAGTCCCGGTACATCTTGCTGGCAGGTGGAACACCACATGGGAAATCAGACGGCAACTGGTAGCTGAATTCGTGAGAATTCAGACGCTTGCGATTAGTCACAATCCGAATTCTCACGAATTCGGCTACTTCGCGATCCTTTAGCTAGCAAAGTCCACGGAGGGACCATGCCTTACAGTCGAAATCGACCACCCCGGCGTGAAACTGTACCGTTTTTACCGGTCGTAACGGTTTTGCGGGTACAAGCTGCCAGCCTACGAATCTTGTAGCGGAATTCGTGAGAATTCCCCGCCAGCAGAACGAATTCTCATGAATTCGGCTACGGTTGCAGGACTGGTGTTTAACCAACCGGCGTCCCCAGCACCGCCAGAAACTGCCTGATCCAAGCGGGATGAGCCGGCCAGGCCGGAGCGGTGACCAGGTTGCCGTCGGTGTGGGCGTTGTCGAAATGATCGTTGGCGGGAATGAACTCACCTCCCGCCAGTTCCACCTCCGTGCGGCAGGCCGGATAAGCGCTGACTTGCCGCGATTTGATCACTCCCGCCGCGCTCAACAGTTGCGCGCCATGGCAAATAGCGGCAATCGGCTTTTTCGCAGTGGCGAAATGACGCACGATATCGAGCACACGCGGCGTCATGCGCAAGTATTCCGGCGCTCGCCCACCGGGAATTACGAGCGCGTCATACGTCTTCTCGTCCACATCCGCGAACGTCGCGGTCAGGCGAAAGTTGTGCCCCCGCTTTTCGCTATACGTCTGCTCGTTCTCAAAATCATGAATCGCCGTCGCCACGGTTTCCCCCGCCTTCTTTCCCGGGCACACAGCATGAACCTCATGTCCGACTAGCAGCAGCATCTGAAAAGGCACCATCGCCTCATAATCTTCCACAAAATCACAAACCAACATCAAAATTCGTTTCATGAGATTTCCCGCGAGCCAATCAATTGACAAATGACAAATGCCTCACAACCCAACC
>JANNTN010000304.1:0-1170 GCA_031394445.1 Anatilimnocola sp. | reverse complement strand
CACAGCCACCTGAGCGGGGCGGGAGTTAGCGGACGCTGGTGGGGGGGGCGGGGCCGATGGGTTTGTAGGTGTCGAGGGGGGAGGGGGCGGTTTTGTAGATGATTTCGCCTTTGGCTTTGCGGTCGCGCCAGAATTGGATGGCTTGTTTGTTTTGGGCGAGGCCGCGCTCGGGGCGGTAGTAGCCGAGGGGGCCGGTGATGGCGATGAGATTGGAGTGGGCGAGGACGCGGAGGTCGAGTTGGTCGTGCTCGAGGAGCTTGACGAGCTGCGTGGAGCCGGCGTCGGCGAGTTGCTCTTCGCTGTAGCCCCAGAGGAGGCGGTAGAAATCTTTGGCGTCGGCGGAGCGAACGAGGCCGATCGTTTCGCGGAGGCGAGTGGCCGCTTCGGGATGCCGGTTAATGATGAGGCGGAGGGTGTCGAACTCGCCTTGCCAGTAGGAGTATTGCTGGTTGTCGCCGAGCTCGTGCAGGATGGGTTCGAATTCGCCGAGGGTGGCGAGGCAGCGCGTGGCGAGGGGGCGGACTTTGCGGTCTTTCGTGACTGCTTCTTGGAGGGTGAGGTTGAGGGGGCGTTCGCTCGAAACCATTTTTTCCAGGGCGACGGCGGCATCGCGGTCGATGGGCTTGATGGTTTTGGCGTCGATCCATTCGGGGGACATGAAGGGGCCGTAGGTTTGTGGCGACTCGCTGCCTTGATAGACGTGGACATGGCGGGCGGGAATATCGACGGCGGGCTGATCGAGCGGCTGCCAGGTGACACGGCCGTTGGTGTTGTACAGCTCGATGATCGCTTCGCCGGGGGTGGCTTCGGTTTCGGAGCCGGGGGGAATCCAGCGGGTGACTTTTACGGCGAGGACGGAATCGCCATCGACGAGCGATAGCAGCCCTTTGACGCCGGCCAGAGTGAGCTCGACTTGGGCCGGGCGGCCGACGGTGCGCGCGAGAAAGCGGCCGTACTGGACGGAGACGCGGGGAATCTTGTTTTCGCCGGGCTCTTCCATTTTGATGTAGCCTTCGCCGGCGAATGTGAGTTGCACGGCGGAGGGCAAGGTCCCGCACCCGTGCGGCGCAGCAGGTCCATCTGGAACCATCGGTCCTGCGCATGCGCATAACCGGTCGCGCGGGCGACATCCGCGCGGGAATCGCCGCGGATAACGGGCACGCCCGCGGC
>JANNTN010000281.1:0-1974 GCA_031394445.1 Anatilimnocola sp. | reverse complement strand
TGATGGACACGGTGCTCAATCTCGGGCTGAATCACGGGACCGTCGAGGCGCGTGTGCTTCTTGCCGAACGCGGCCCGAGAGCGAAGGTATTCCAACACGGTGTATTTGGGCGGCAGGCTGGTATAGACGTGTTGGGCATAGATGCCGATTTCGCAGCCGTAACCCCAGCGGACTTCGCCGGCTATCGGTTCGAGCGAATCGACGATGGTTCGCAGAAACGTGGTTTTTCCTTGGCCATTATCGCCGACGATTGCCGCCCGCCAGCCGTGATCGATTTCCAGATCGATGTCGGCGGCGACTTTTCGCTCCTCGTAACCAATCGCCACGCCGCGGCAACGCAGCGCCGGCCCCTTCCGCGGCTCGACCACCGGAGCATGGATATTTGCCGTGGGCTCATCCGTATCGACCTCGACGGTTTCCAACCGTTCCAGTTGCTTGCTCTTGCTGCGAGCGCGCGTGGCGGTGCTGGCGCGGGCCTTATTCTTGGCGATGAATTCTTCCAACTGTTTTCGCTTCGATAGCACCGCGGCGTTCGACCGCTCATCGTGCTCGCGGCGTTCCTGTTGAAATTGCAGAAATTCGTCGATCTTGCCGGGATACATGGTCAGCTTGCCGCGCGATAGATCGAGCGTGTGACTGCAAGTGGACCGTAGGAATGCCCGATCGTGCGAGACGATCAAACACGCCTCCTGATAGTCGCGGAGAAAATGCTCCAGCAAAATCTGCGTGCGCAGATCGAGAAAGTTCGTCGGTTCGTCGAGCAGCAGCAAGTTCGGCTGATGCAGCAGCAGCGCCGCGAGCTTCACCCGCGTTTGCCAACCGCCGGATAGTTTTGTAATCGGGCCTTCGAGATACGAACCTTTCACCTCGAATTGGCCGGCAACCTCGCCGCATTTCCAATCGGGCTGGCCGCTGTCGCGCATCAGGTATTCGAGGGCCGTTTCACCCGATTGAAACGGGTCGTGCTGCCGTAAATAGCCGAGCTGGAGCTTCGGATGGCGAATCACTTCACCGCGATCCAATTCTTCCTCGCCCAAGAGCACACGCAGCAACGTGCTTTTACCCGCGCCGTTGCGACCGACAAAGCCGACTTTGACGTCGTCGGTAAGCGTAGCTTCCGCGCCATCCAAGAGTACCTGGTCGCCGTAGCTTTTGTGAGCATTCCGAATCTGTAGCAAAACAGCCATGCCAAAAAATCCTCAAACCACGAACACGAATCACTTCGAACATCTCAACCTTTTACCCCATAACCCATTTCGCTCAAGGCCTTGCGAATCAGATCCAGATGTTCTCCCTGGATTTCCACGCAATCCTCCTGAATCGTGCCCCCTGCGCCGCATTGCGATTTGAGTTGGCTGAGCAGAGCGGGCAGGTAATTGGCCCGCTCGGAGAGGCCTCGGATAACGGTTACGACCTTGCCCTTTTTACGCTTCTCGACCGTCAGCTTGGCCGTTTGTTGATTGGGCGGAATGCGGCCGACGGGGAGCGGCGGGCACTTGCAATCGGCTTCGAGCAGGCCGCAGCCGTCGCACTTGGGCGGGATGTCGAAAGGTGTTCCGGCGAATAGTCTCATGATCATAGTCGCCTTTCGCTCCGCGAAAGTACGTTTCTTTCGCGGAGCGAAAGACGACAATTCTAAGCCAGATGCTCCAACTCTTCCCAGCGCCGATACGCAGTTGCCAATTGCTCCTCCAGCGACTTCAGACGGGCCTGTGCGTCGGCAATTTGCGTTCCCGACTGCTGATAAAACTGCGGATCGGCCATTTGGGCATGGATCTCGGCGATCTCGGCGTCGTATTTTTCAATCGCGGACGGCAAGTCGTTTAGTTCTTGTCGCTCTTTGAACGACAGACGCCGCTTGCCGGCGGGGAGCGCATCATTCGCGCCTCGCGTCGAAGAACGAGCAGCCGACGTTCCGCTCGTTGCTTTCGCGGTTGACGCCTTCCGTTGCCGCAGCCAATCGTCGTAGCCGCC
>JANNTN010000269.1:0-4587 GCA_031394445.1 Anatilimnocola sp. | reverse complement strand
TCAAAACCACCGCTGTGACGGGCAGCACGCTCGAAGCCACGGCGCGGGCGCTGCTGAACAATGCGCCGCCGCAGGATAGTAACTCGGTCAGCTACATCATCGATTCCGTTGCGCCGACGACGACGCTGACTTCGACGCCTCTGCAATCCGGATCGAGCAGCTACTCCGTGCAGTGGCAAGCGACGGACAATGCGCTGGGGAGCGGCGTGAAGCACGTCACAGTTTATGTTAGCGAAGACGGCGGGCCGTATCGCATTTGGCTACAGCAAACGACCGATACGCAAGGCGTTTATCGCGGCCAGGATGGGCATACTTATTCGTTTTTGGCTCTCGCCACGGATGTTGCTGGCAATCAAGAGACTCCGCCAACCGGCGCTTCTGCTCCCGATGATGGCTCGGGCGTTAACCTTGGCGCGTTGCCGAGCGTCGGCAGCTCGAGCAGCAATGACGATCCGCCACCCGCGCCGGCGGTGCCGCAGCCGTTGCCGCCGAGCTCGTTATTCGTCGCGGCGCAACAAGGCATTCCGGCCGCTGCCCCAAGTTCGCGGCCGAGCGAGTATCAATCGGTGCTGCGGCCGTTCGCGATGAATGCGTTTGCCACGGATATTGGCGAAAGCCGGGCCGGCATCGGTCCGATGGCGATTGTGGAGCTGCCGGATGGCTCGTTTTTGGCCAGCGGCGGCGCGGCCCGCAATCAACTCTTCCATATTCCGCGCGAAGGGGGCGCGGCGGGCGCGGCATTGGCGAGCCTGCCTTATCCGATCTTTGCCATGTCGATCGATGGCCAAGGCCGGCTGTGGGCCGCGACGGGCGGCGGCCCCTTGCTGCGGCTGGACCCCGCTTCCGGTGCGATTCTCGGCCAATTCGGCGATTCGATCACGCAGGCCATCGCCATCGAATCGGCCAGCGGCAAGATTTACGTGTCGTCGGGCGACGGCATCGAAATCTTTGATCCTGCCACGAGCCAATTCAAGCATTTCAGCAACGAACGCGTGGGGAGCCTGGCTTTTGCTCCCGACGGCACGCTGTGGGGAGCACGGTGGCCCAGCCGCGGCTCGGTGCTGAGCTTCGACAGCCAAGGTAAGGCGCAGACGATTGCAACCTTCGACTCGCCGGTCGATTCGCTGGCATTTGGCCGCACGGGCACGACACTGGCCGGCTTGCTGTTCTTCACGAGCAATCAAGGTGTGCTGCATTTGGTGGATGTGAATACGCGCCAGCAGATTGTGCTGGCGCGTGGCGGGACGCGCGGCGATGTGGCGATCACCACGACCGATGGCCGGCTGCTGGTCAGCCAGTCGCATCAAATCGACGTGCTGCGGCCGCTGGCTGCCCCGCGCGTGCTGAGCGTAAACCCGCCTGACGGCCTGACCGTGGCGCTGCCGCTGGCGAGCATCAGCGTGACGTTCGATCAGGACATGGCGTCGAACGATCCGACCGATCCACGCTCGGTGTTGAACCCGCGGAACTATCGACTGCAAAGCGATGGCGGCCTGCCGGTCCGAATTTTGGGGGTGGCCTATAACCGCTCCAGCCGCACGGCTGTAATCAGCTTTGAGCCCATCGCGCCGGGCTCGTATGAATTGATCGTCTCGGCCGGCATCAAGAGTGATGACGGTTTGTCGCTTCCCGCCGACTACCATTCGAATTTCAACGCGATCTCAGATTTGACGTCAGTCTTGGATTTGAAATTCAGCGCGGCCCGCAGCGACCGCGCCACCGGCACGGTTTCGTTCGATGTGACGGTGACGAACAAGAGCGGCCATCGCTTGCTGTTGCCGCTGATATTGCAGCTTTCGCCGTCGGCCCGGTTCGATGGCGAGCCCTTGGGAAATGTTGGTCGCGCCGCCGACGGCACCTGGCTGATCGACCTGTCCGAAAACTTACCGATTAACGGCATTTTGGAGCGGGACCAATCCACGACGGGGCGGACGGTGACGGTGCGCGTTCCCACGCGGCGGCCTGTCGATTTCGATCCGACCGTGGTTGGGCTTCCGACGGCCAACGCGCTGCCGCAGTTTTTAACCTTCCCGATTCCCACGGTGCCCGTCGGCTCGGTCTATCAATATCAGGTCAGCGCTTACGACGAAAACGGCGACGATCTGTCGTTCTTGCTGGTACGCGGGCCGGCTGGCATGACGGTCGATCCCGAAACCGGATTCGTCACTTGGACGCCGACGATCGATAGCCCGGAGCGGGTCGAGGTGGTGTTACAGGTTTACGATTCGGCTGGCGCTCACGACACGCAGATGTATCTGCTGCATGTCGATGGCGTGAGTCGCGAGCCGATATTTGCCGAGTTGAATTCGCAGATTACTGGCAAGGAAGGGCAGTTGCTGGAGCTGCTCATTCAGGCGCAAGACCCAGAGAACGATCCGCTGTTGTACTGGGCCGATCATTTGCCGCCGGGGGCGGTTTTTGATGCCGCGCGGCAAACGCTGGTTTGGACGCCGACGCTGCAGGACGCGGGGACTTATGAAAATGTGACGTTCGCGGTGAGCGATGGGCGACAAGTCGTGCGTGTGGCGACGACGCTGGTTATCGCGCCGTCCGCTCCGGCGATTACCTTCCTCGAACCGCCCGATGTGGTCGTTCGCGAAGGGGATAGCGTCAGCTTGCAACTGCAAGCAACCGATGAGCAAGGTTTGCCGCTCACCTATACGAGTAACCTGCTGCCGCCGGGCGCTGCGCTCGATCCCACGACGGGCGTGTTTACCTGGCAGCCGGATTACACGCAAAACGGCTTGCACGTCGCGGAAATTACCGTTAGCAACGGCCTGACGGAAGCGAAGCAGCTTCTGGGCGTCGTCGTGCTGAATGTGAACGCGCCGCCCGTGTTCGCGAATCTCGATCAGCACACGGGAATCGAAGGGCAGGAGGTTTTGATTCGCGCCGATGCGCGCGATCCCGACAATCTGTTGTTTACGCCCCCCGAGCGCCTGCCCGATGGCACGCTCTCGCAAACCGACGCGGGCGTTTCGACGCTGACGATCACTGCCAGCAATTTGCCTCCGGGGGCGACGTTCGATCCGGTCACGCAATTGCTGAGCTGGACGCCGGGGTACGACGCGGCCGGCCTGCATACCGTGACGTTCACGGCGACCGACGACGGCGACAACACAGGCACGCCCGCGACGACGATCCGCACCGTGGCCATCAACATCGGCAATGTGAACCGGTCGCCGCAGGTGCCCGCGGTGGAAAACAAGACAGTTCAGCGCGGAGCGGTTTTGGAATTTTCGGTGCCGACCATCGACCCGGATGGTAATCCGCTCGCCCTCACGGTTAGCGGCTTGCCCCGGTTTGGCACGTTCACCGATCAGGGCAACGGAACAGCGCTGTTTCGCTTCGCGCCCGACTATGGCGACCGCGGCACGTACGCCGTCACGCTCCGTGCCACCGACAACGGCGATGGCGGCGGCAGTTCGCAGGTGCTGTTCGACCAGAAGAGCTTTGTGCTTGAAGCGCAGTCCCCCAACGAGCCGCCGCAGCTCGCGTATATCGGCGATAAAGTGGCCGTGGCCGATAGCCCGCTGCAATTCACGCTGATTGCCAGCGATCTCGATCAGCTTCCGCTCACGTTTACGGCGGATGGTCGGCCTTCGGGAGCGACGATCACCCCCAGCCCGATCTATGGCCAGGCCATCGTGCAGTGGACTCCCGTGGCGGAAGACATTGGCACACACGCGGTGACATTCCGTGTGACCGACGACGGCAACGGAAACGCCAGCCTGGCTTTGTCACACGAACGGACGGTCAATCTCGTCGTGCGCGCGGCAAACGCTTCTCCTACTCTGGCCGCCATCGGCAACCAAACGGTGGCGGAAGGTCAGCCGCTGATTGTTACGCCAGCGGCGAACGATCCGGACGGCGATTCCCTCACCTGGAGCGTCGTGAATTTGCCGCCGGGCGCGGTTGTTAATCCGGCTAGTGGCGTGCTCAGTTGGACGCCGCAGGTGTTTCAGCGGGGCAATTATCCCAACATCACGCTCACGGCCAGCGACGGAAACAAATCCGTTTCGCGGACCTTCGCGATCGAAGTTGCCAAGACGAACCAAACGCCGACGCTATTCGCGATGGCGGAGCAGGTCGGCCGCGAAAACGTGGAGATGAAGTTCAGCCTCGCGGCCACCGACGTGGATGGCGACGCGTTTACGTTCGTGGTGGTCTCGGGTTTGCCCACGGGAGCGCATTTGAATGCGCAGACCGGCCAATTTTTGTGGACGCCCAATTTTTCCCAGGCTGGGCAATACACATTGCAAGTTGGCGCACGCGATGCGGCCGGCCTCACGGCAGTTCGCGATGTGCCGCTGCGAGTTACCAACGTCAATCGTGCGCCCACGCTCAATCTATCGCCGCGGTCCGTGCTGCTCGGCGAATCGCTGCAGTTTTTGCTCGCCGGACAAGACCTGGATGTCGGCACAACTTTCACCTACAGCGCGACGAGTTTGCCACTTGGCGCGACGCTGAATTCACAATCTGGCGCATTCGCCTGGACACCGGGCGTGGGGCAAATCGGCAGCCATGTCGTCACGTTCACTGTTTCCGATGGGGAAGCCATCGACTCGCAGATTATCGAGCTGCGAG